>NZ_JVIP01000007.1:0-155 GCF_001076435.1 Corynebacterium sp. 401_CJEI | reverse complement strand
GGTAGGGTCAGGCGGTCATTGCATCATGGATAACACCAGAGATTACCTCCCGGGGAGTTAACCCGTCGAGCACTACCCGCGGCCGGTTATTCAGCAATGCTTCCGCCTCGGCGACCTCTTGGTCGGTGACATCGGTAAAGTTGGTGCCTTTGGGG
>NZ_JVIP01000006.1:0-290 GCF_001076435.1 Corynebacterium sp. 401_CJEI | reverse complement strand
CTCGAGGTCCTCTACGACGAAGACGACACCGTTGACGTCGGCGAAGTCATCGCTCGCGTTGGCGATGCAGACGCTGCTCCGGCCGCCAAGGAAGAGGCCGAGGAGGCATCTGCCGCAGTCGAGAAGGACGAGGAGCCAGTAAAGGCCAACGAGGAGACTGAGGAAGACTCCACTGACGTTGACGCTGGCGACGCTACTGACGTTGAGATGCCGGAGCTCGGCGAATCCGTCACCGAAGGCACCATCACCACCTGGCTGAAGAAGGTCGGCGACACCGTCGAGGTCGACGA
>NZ_JVIP01000005.1:0-67692 GCF_001076435.1 Corynebacterium sp. 401_CJEI | reverse complement strand
CAGTAATGCTGAAAGTCAGACACACTTTTTGCTACTTAACCCCACTTTTCTGCCCAAAAAATGGGCGGAACTGTCATAAACCTAGACACTTTCTTTTGTGTGGCCAGTGCACCCGACCGGACTAGGCTGTGATGCCTGGCCCGACGGCACCTAAGCCGGTGGAGGCGCGTCCTCCGCCGGAGCCGGAGCTGGCGGCGGTGGCGGCGGTGGCGGCGGTGGCGGAGCCTCTTCAGCCGGTGGTTCAGGTGCGGGAGGCGGCGGAGGCGGCACTTCCTCGACCGGCGCTTCGGGCTCCGGTGCTGCGGGCTCTGGAGCCGGTGCTGGGGCCTCCTCAACCGGAGCCTCTTCAACCGGGGTTTCTTCCTCTTCTGGCTCAGGTGGCGGCGGAGGAGTCTCGCCCGGCGCGAGACAGAACCCAGGCTTGTGCTCCGGATCAAGTGTCGATGCCAGGTTGCAGGCCCATTCCTTGCTCAGCATCCAACGGCCATCCCGGTGGATAAAGTCCACCTGCTCCACGAGCATCGGATCTTCCTCCGGACGGAGGATATTGACACCGGCTACGGCCTGCTTAGTAGTAAATCCAGGCGTGACCGGGTCAATGACATCAAAGCTGATTTCCTGCTCATTGGCACTGTGGGTGACAATGTCGAAGAAATCGCCGGCAGTATCGCCGTCCTCGATGGTCAGCGCCTTTTCCTCGATAGGTAGATCGGGGTTGATGAGGCGTGCGAGGACGTCGTTAAGCTCTGCGCGCGTCGGCAGCATGATGACGGGTTCCGCCGAGCTGGATGTCTTCGATTCAGTCGTCGGCGCTGCAGTATTGCCACCACCGCAGGCAGCGAGCCCAAGTGCGCTGACCGAGACCATCGCCGCTACTGTCACACCACGCGCTGTGCGCCAACGCATTCCGCTAACGCGCTGGTTGCAGGGGACTTTCATATGTGCACTACTCCAATAAAATCTGCATGAAGATTCGCTGGCTTCACGCCTTCCATAATCCTACACAAGGCCAAAACATCGCCTAGGTACGATGGTGGACATGTCGACTCAGGATCATTCCCCGGCTAGCTCGGCCTCGTCTATCCCGGCCTCCCCTCGCCGAATCGTTGTCATCACCACCGGCGGCACCATCGCCTGCACCACGGATCGCAGCGGTGCGCTAACCCCGACCATCTCGGGCGCGGAGCTCGTTGCGGCGGTCGCGCAGCGTTATCCAGAGGGCATGTTAGAGCTGGAGGTTCGTGAGCTCGGCATGCTGGACTCGTCGAATCTCGCGTTCACCGATGTTGACCGTATTCTCGCCGCTATTCACGAAGTGCTTGACGACGACTCCGTGGACGGTGTCGTCGTAACTCATGGCACGGACACGATGGAAGAAACGGCCATGGCTGCCGATATTTTCCATGCTGACTCGCGTCCGGTTGTCTTTACTGGTGCACAGCTTCCCTATGATCATCCCGAAACCGACGGACCGGGGAACCTCTTTGAGGCCGTGACCATTGCTTCCGATGCCTCTGCGCAGGGAATTGGCGTTCTTATTGTCTTTGGCCACGCAGTCTTGCCGGTGCGAGGTGCGACAAAGTGGCACACGACCGATCCTTTGGCTTTTGCCACTAACGCCCCGGAGGAGCCGGTTCGTCCAGATCCGCTGCCGCTGGCCGCCTTGGCGGGCTCGAAGGTAGAGATTATCCCCGCCTACTTAGGTGCAGATGGATCACAGCTGGATTCGGCCGTCGCCGCCGGTGCACACGGCATTGTCGTAGAAGGCCTGGGGTCAGGCAATGTCTCCGATGAGTTTGCCGCCGCCATTGACCGGGCCATTGCCGCTGATGTGACCGTCGTGATGGCAACGCGCGTCCCGCGTGGTGATGTCCACGCCGCCTACGGTGGTGCCGGTGGCGGTGCGACGCTGGCTCGGCACGGTGTGATTAGCGCTGGTTGCGTGCATGCACCGCAGGCGCGCATCATTCTCGCTGCCGCGCTGGCTGCGAATGTGCACCCGCAGACGCTGTTCTAATTCACGCCTCGATGATGCGGATGATTTTCGCCGGATTTCCAGCCACGACTACGCCCGCGGGAACGTCCTTAGTCACCACCGCACCCGCGGCGACCACGGAATCGTCGCCGACATAAACACCGCCCAGGATGATGGCTCCACCACCGATCCAAGCATTGCGCCCGATGATGATTTCATCACCGGACTCTAGATAAGCGGCGCGGGCCTCAGCTCCCAGTGGGTGTACTGGTGGAAGCAGCTGCACATTGGGCCCGAGCTGCGCGTAGTCGCAGATTGTCACCTTCACCACGTCAAGTGCGGTGAGCCCAAAGTTGATGAAAACGTTGTCGCCGATGTGGATGTTATCGCCGTAGTCCAGGTAGATCGGCGGGCGGACGGTGCTGTCCTCTCCGAAAGACCCCAGTGCCGGTGCCAGCACTTGCTGTGCTGCCTGCTGGTCTTCGCGAAATGCGACCTCAAATTCCGCGGCCACCTGGCCAATTCGCGCGTTCAGAGCCTGCGATTCCGGATGATCGGCGATATACCACTGACCGTTCAGCATGCGCTGGCGGTTATCCAGACCGTCGTCAGGAAGTGTGGTCGACGGATTCGGATCTCGATCGGTGTTGCGCAACGAGGCGCGGCGAGCTGCCTCGAGCTCTGCAATGCGGGATTCGGTAGTCATAGTGGCCCAGTTTACGGTCAGCGCATAAACAGGGAGCCGCGAACGGCACCGAGGATAACGGCCACGTCAGGCAGCCGCATCAAGCATCCGCATCGGGGCCAACCTCATCTTCACTTTCCCGCTCAGGTTGCGGCAAGTCAAGAGCTGCAGCTTCGTCGGAAGCCAGCCACTCCGGCCAGTCCAAACTGCACACCGCAGAGCACGGGCGCAGCTCCGGGTCGTCTTCCTTCAGCGTGATCATGCGCCCGGGGCCGCTGGTGCGGCTTTCAAAGCGGACAGTCACAATCCCGTGCCCCGCCCCCTGCACCCAACCATGTCCATACTCGCTGTGGTGTACGTCCGAGGTGGGTGCCCACTTGGAATCGGAAAGCCGAACGGTCGGCAACGCGCCGGTTCCAGATAGCTCGAGCAGGCCGGCGGGAGCGTCGGAAAGCGCAGGTGCTGGTACTCGATCTTCGACGGTGATAGCGCGGTCGAGCTCAGGAAACAGGACTTCTTGTATGTGCGAATCCAGCCCGGAGAAACCGACGCCCACCAGTCGCACTGGGCCGACCTCCGCGGGTGTGAACGCGATTCGGTGAGCGACAGCCATGAGGGTGTCGAAGTCCTGTGTGGCGTAGGCGAGCGTCTCAGATCGGGTATGGATGCTCAAGTCGGACAGACGCACCTTGCAAGTGATGGTGCGGGCACCACGGCCATCTTTTTTGAGCCGTCGAAAAGCGGACTCACCTGCGCGATCGATGGCGGCGTGGAGTTGGGCCTGCGACTCCAGATCCTCAGGATAGGTGTACTCCGCCGATACAGACTTGGCGACATCGCGCTCCTTAACCGGCCGATCGTCTGTCCCCTGCGCCAGCTGCCACAGCATCACACCGGTTTTGGATGTCAGCGAAACCTCGACATCGCGCTGGGACATGGCGGCAAAATCACCGATTGTCTCCACGCCCAGCGTGTGCAGTTTTGCAGCGGTGACAGGGCCAATGCCCCAGAGCTTCTCTACCGGCAATGGGTGTAGTAGCTCGTGATTGCGTGCGGGGTCCAGCACGTACACGCCATCGGGTTTCGCCAGGCCTGACGCAATTTTTGCGAACTGCTTGCCCGCGCCCGCGCCTATCGACGAGGCCAAGCCGGTCTCCCGCCGAATATCTGCCCGCAGTTGCTCCGCCCAGGCAATGACCTGCTCCTTCGAGGCTCCCTGAAGCTCTTCGGGTTCCATGAAAGCCTCGTCGACACTGAGCTGCTCGACCACGGGCACGCGCTCGCGGATTACAGAGAACACGCGGCGCGACACCGGCCCGTAAATGCCCTTGCGCGCGCTGACCGTCACTGCGTTCGGTGGCATGAGCCGACGTGCGCGGGCCATCGGCATAGCCGAGTGCGCGCCGTACGCGCGGGCCTCATAGGAGGCACCGGCGACCACACCTCGACCACCCAGTCCGCCGACGAGAACTGGCCGCCCGCGCAGAGTCGGGCGGGTGAGCTGCTCGACGGACGCGAAGAACGCGTCCATGTCGATGTGCAGGACCCACCGCCCGGAAGTCGGCATTGAGATTACTCTCCCCTACTGCTTGGCAATATCCGCCGAGCAGCCGTCCGCCACGTCGTAGCTCAGTGGCTCTCCGCCAGCGACGACTTCGAAGGCGGTTGCGAGAACCTCGCGGGCGATGAGGTCAGCGTGGCGGTTGGCCCATTCCTCACGCTCGGACGGGACCTGCAGCTTCACCGAGATACGGTCGGTGACCTCGAGGCCAGCGTTCTTGCGGGCATCCTGCAGACCACGGATACGGTCAGCGGCCCAGCCACGGGACTCCAGGTCCTCGTCGAGCTCGGTGTCGAGCACAACCAGACCATTGACACCGTCGACCTCAGCGGTGGAATCCGGCGAGATCGCGACCAGGTTGCGGGTGTACTCGCCCTCCTGCAGCGGAATGCCATCGGCGACAACCGCGCCGTCGACAACCTCGTAGTTGCCAGACTTCACAGCCTTGATGACCTTCTGGACATCCTTACCCAGGCGCGGACCGGCCACACGAGCGTTGACGGAGACCTCGAAACGTCCCACCGAGTCCACGTCGGAGGTGAATTCCACCTTGTCGACGTTGACCTCGGAGGAAACGATGTCGGTGTAATCACGCAGACGTTCGGCATCCGGGAATGCCAGGGTTAGCTTCTTCAGCGGCAGGCGGTTACGCAGCTGGTTGGCCTTGCGGATGCGCGATGTTGCCGAGCAGACATTGCGGACAATGTCCATGGACTCAACGAGTTCGTCATCGGTCGGCAGCTTGTCGACGTCCGGCCAATCCTCCAGGTGCACCGAGCGGCCGCCAGTGAGCGAGCGCCAGATGACCTCGGTGGCCATCGGCAACAGCGGAGCAGCCACGCGGGTGAGAACCTCCAGCACCGTGTACAGGGTGTTGAATGCCTCTGGGTGCTTGACATCACCGGCCCAGAAGCGGTCTCGGGAGCGGCGCACGTACCAGTTGGTCAGTGCGTCACAGAACTGACGGACCTCATCGGTGGCAGCAGCAATGTCAGTGTTGTCCAGGCACTCAGTGACAGCACGGACAGTTGCTGCAAGCTTGGCCAGGATGTACTTGTCCAGGATGTTGTCGGAGTCCACCGACCACTCGGCCGGCTTGGAGGCGTAGAGCTGCAGGAACGAGTATGCGTTCCACATTGGCAGCAGCGCCTGGCGCACGCCCTCGCGAATACCCTGCTCGGTGACAATCAGATTGCCACCGCGCAGAATCGGGCTGGACATGAGGAACCAGCGCATGGCGTCGGAGCCGTCGCGGTCGAAGACCTCGTTGACATCCGGGTAGTTGCGCTTGGACTTACTCATCTTGTTGCCGTCATCACCCAGCACGATGCCGTGGGCGACGACCTTCTTGAACGCCGGGCGGTCAAACAGTGCAACCGACAGGACGTGAAGCAGGTAGAACCAGCCGCGGGACTGGCCGATGTACTCCACAATGAAGTCGGCCGGTGCGTGGGACTCGAACCACTCCTTGTTCTCGAACGGGTAGTGGAACTGCGCAAACGGCATGGAACCGGAGTCGAACCAGACATCCAGGACGTCCGGGACGCGGCGCATCATGGACTTGCCGGTCGGGTCGTCCGGGTTC
Source organism: Corynebacterium sp. 401_CJEI (assembly GCF_001076435.1). NCBI lineage: Bacteria > Bacillati > Actinomycetota > Actinomycetes > Mycobacteriales > Corynebacteriaceae > Corynebacterium > Corynebacterium sp. 401_CJEI. Next base: position 61,886 of record NZ_JVIP01000005.1, on the reverse strand, counting down.
GGGCGCACCAGCTCGTCAATCTCCGGGCGGTGCAGTGTGGTCGGGCGAACGCCGAAGTCCGCCTCCAGCTCATCGAGGGAACCGTAGACGTCGACACGCGGGTACTCGTCGTTGTCGGAAACCCACACCGGAATAGGCGAACCCCAGTAGCGGGTACGGGAGATATTCCAGTCACGTGCACCCTCGAGCCACTTGCCGAACTGACCGTCGCGGACGTGCTCCGGCATCCACTCAATCTCGTTGTGGTTGAGCTCCACCATGCGCTCGCGGATCTTGGTAACGGACACGAACCAGCTTGGCAGTGCCATGTAGATCAGCGGCTCGCCCGAACGCCAGGAGTGCGGGTAGGAGTGCTCGATGGTGCGGTGCTGGACGACGCGGCCAGCGGCCTTCAGGTCACGGATGATGTCCTTGTTAGCGTCGAAGACCAACTTGCCCTGGTACTCCGGCACCTGGGAAGTGAACTTACCGTCCATGTCCACCGGAATGATGACATCGATGCCATATTCATTACAGGTGTTCATATCGTCTTCACCGAATGCCGGTGCCTGGTGGACCACACCAGTACCGTCCTCGGTGGTGACATAGTCGGCCACCATAATCTGGAAGGCGTTCGGGTGATCTGCGAAGTACTCGAAGATCGGCTGGTAGGTCAGACCTTCCAGGTCAGCACCAGCGAACGTAGCCACGACCTTGTGTTCCTCACCCAATTCCTTGGCATAGGCACCAATCAGCGCCTCTGCCAGCAGGAAGGTCTTACCTGCAAACTCCGGCACGGAGGAATCCCCTCCGACCTTAACTACGGCATAGGTGACCTTCGGGTTCACGGCCAGGCCAAGGTTGGACGGCAGCGTCCACGGCGTGGTGGTCCAAGCGATAGCTGCAGTGTCAGCGAGCACCGGATTGTCCGCCAGCGTCTTCTCCGCTGCAGAGCCAGCCTTGGCGCCGGTGAACGGGAAGGTCACGGTCAGGGTCGGGTCCTGCCGCATCTTGTAGGAGTCATCCAGGCGAGTCTCCTGGTTGGACAGCGGGGTGTGCTCTGCCCAGGAGTACGGCAGCACGCGGAACCCCTGATAAACCAGGCCCTTGTTATAGAGCTCCTTGAAGGCCCAAATCACGGACTCCATGTAACTCATGTCCATGGTCTTGTATCCGCCGTCAAAATCAACCCAACGAGCTTGACGAGTGACATATTCCTTCCACTCGCCCGCATACCGCAGCACCGACTCGGCGCAGTACTTGTTGAAGTTAGCCAGACCCATTTCCTCGATCTGACCCTTGTCCTTAATACCGAGCTGCTTCTCTGCCTCCAGCTCAGCCGGCAGACCATGGCAGTCCCAGCCAAAGACACGGCCAACCTGGTAGCCACGCATGGTCTTGTAACGCGGAACGATGTCCTTAACGTAACCGGTCAGCAGGTGACCGTAGTGCGGTAGACCGTTGGCGAACGGAGGGCCGTCATAAAAGACGTATTCGTCAGCACCATCACGCTGATCGATAGAGGCCTGGAAAGTGCTGTCCTTACCCCAGTAGTCCAGGACCTTTTCTTCCAGTTCCGGGAACTTCGGGCTCGAGGTGTACTTACCAAAGTCAGCAGTGCGCGGATATGCGCCACCTGCCGGAGTGGCCTCAGCAGAGGCATTTACATCGTTCGAATTAGACACCGTTTTTACGTCGCTTCCGTGGTCGAACATCATTAATACTCACCACGGGGACGCGTGCCTAGCCCCTTCGGCGTTGTTACTGGTGACGCTGAAAAGGAGTCTCGCGCGGTACCACCCCGCTTGGCATCACGCTTTACGACGGTTCTTGCGACCAAGAACCATGCGGTTTCACGCGATAGCCCGCTTATTTGATAAGGCTTTGTAACGGTGCCAAACCGTTCGGTTCTACTGGGCCCATTTTCTGCTGAACCGTTCTTCCGAAACGCTCCCCGGTGATGGCCGGCTCATTGCGCGTATGGGTGTCAGTATAGCAGTGTCTCAGGCAACTACTACAACCCTGACCGGAACAAAGAATGCGCTTGGTTCGCAGGGAACGATAACAGAAAACCACCGCACTCTGCCTCCCCTCCCTGGGGAGCCGAGCGTGGTGGTTTTCTACGTGCTGGCTACGTAATTAGTTGTTGTAGCCGTCGGCCGGGGCAGCCGACTCGCGAGAGTTCAGGTCGTCCAGCTGGGACTCCAGGAAGGTCTTCAGGCGGGTGCGGTACTCGCGCTCGAAGATGTGCAGCTCCTCGATGCGACCCTCCAGAGCGGTCTGCTGCTCCTTGACGGTGGTCATGATCTCGTGGTGCTTGCGCTCTGCATCGTCCTGCAGCGCGGTTGCCTTCTGCTGCGCTGCGGTGATGGTGGCGTTAGAGCGAGCGTCTGCGTCGCTGATCATCTGCTCGCTGCGCTGGCGAGCGTCAGTGAGGGTCGACTCAGACTCGTTGCGGGCATCAGCCAGCAGCTGCTCACTGCGCTCCTTGGCATCAGCCAAAGTTGCGTCTGCCTCATTGCGAGCGTTGGTGATAGTGCGCTCGGCCTCTTCATTGGCCTCTGCCACGGTGCGGTCAGCGTTCTCACGAGCCTCGGTGACAAGCTTGTTGGCCTCAGCGTAGGCGTCAGTGGTGACGCGATCAGCGGTGTCCTGAGCAGCCTGCAGGATACGAGCAGCGCGGAGGCTAACTTCCTGCGACTCGGTGCCGGTGCTTGCTGCAACTGCCTGCGGCTGCTCCGCAGATGCGGAGGAAGCCTGCTGTGCAGAAGCCTCTGCCTCAGAAGCACGCTTCTCGAGAGCATCCAGACGATCCTGGTAGTGAGCCTCAATCTCCTGCTGCTGAGCGCTCAGGCGCTCGTTGTACTCAGCGCGCAGTTCCTGCTCAATTTCCTTGCGCAGCTTGTCCTCATCGACAGCCGGTGTCGCAGCGGCAGCACCGGAAGCGGCATAGTCTGCGCCGCCACCCTGCTCTAGCTGACCTTCAAGGTCCTCAACGCGCTGGCGCAGCTCAGCGTTTTCATCCTGGAGCTCACCCAGTGCGTCCTCTACGAGGTCGAGGAACTGGTCGACCTCATCCTCGTTGTAACCACGCTTGCCAATCGGAGGCTTGCTGAAAGCCACATTATGCACATCAGCCGGAGTCAACGGCATGGTGAGTTCCCCTAACACTTTGAGCGGACAGTTCTTAAGAAATCTTAAGAGAATTATTTCCAGTAGTACTGTTTACCCGGCCAATCCTACCTGCTCTAGTCACAGTCCTCACCCCATTTATTTTGGGCAGGACTCTATCTCCCACGTTCTAACCAGTGGCAAAGTTCTAGTAAAACGTTAAACCTCGCCCTTACCCTGCACCTTTAGCCACAGAGCTTTACCCCCGACACAACAAAAACCCGTTGGGGATTACATTCCCCAACGGGTTCCTATTATTGCCCCCGATTAACACCCCCGGCAGCAATTCAATGCCCGAGAACATCACATTCGGGACAGTCAAAACAACACAGCTCCACCGAAATCCACATTGTGGACACCAAGCAAACAGTTAGCGATATTTACGCCACTGCGCCGAGAGCTACCTGCAGCACCATTCGCAGAATCATAAGGATGAAGAACAAAACAAGCACAGACATGTCCACCATCACGTTGCCCATCGGCATAGGCGGGATGAGTCGGCGCAACAGCTTCACCGGCGGGTCGGTGATGACAAAGACAATTTCGCCAATCGACGAAAACACCCTGCCTGGTCGCCAGGAGCGAGAAAATGACTGAATCATTTCAATCACAATGCGAGCCAACAGCAGATAGGTGAAAAGCTTCAGCAGGATTAGCAGAACTAGCAGTAGTGAAGACACGAATAAACAGTCTAGCTAATTGATCGAAATACGAAACACTAACAAGTCATGCGAGCCGGCTGACTAGCCGGACATCCGGTCGAACTGCCCCTCGTTGACATCGCAGCCGTGCGGGTACAGGGTAAACACGGAGCCGTCAGCCTTGATCCGGCCGCGCAGACCGAAAACCAGTCCAGCAACGAAGTCGACGTAGCGCTTAGCCTCAGATGGGTCGAGCCCACTCAGATCGAAGGTGACGATGTCACCGTCGCGGAAGTGCGAACCGATGTCCGGAGCCTTGGAGTACTTGTCCTGGAAACCACTTTCCGGCTTGATGAAGACCTGCTCCGGTTCCTTGGTCTCAGCAACGGAGTGCAGGTTGCCGTAGCGGTAGTCCTCCTCGCGGGAGTTCACACTTGCAGTCTCACGTGGAGCCTCTTCGCGCAGCTCGTAGCGGTGGCGCTCCGCACGACGCGAGTCGGCATAGGAGTCATCAAAACGCTCCTCGTCACGGCGGTCAAACTCGTCGTAGTGCTCGTCGTAAGCCGCGTCATCAGTCGGGGTAAGACCGAAGAAATTTGAAACCCCACGGAAGAAATCAGCCATCTTCTGCTACGTCCTTCTTAGTGTGCGAATTTAAGTCTGTGCTACCCACAACCTACCGGCTGGGTCAGCAATATCGCATAGACACGCGCAAATTTGGCGAGCCAAAATTACAACTTTGAAACTTAGCCCCGCTCAGGCAGGATCACGATGCCCGCCTGACGGCCAGTTTTCCCCTCCCGCCGGTAGGAAAAGTACTGCTCATTGTCAATAGTGCAGTTGGGCTCGACGTTGACATGCCGCACACCGAGGCTATAAAGCTGCCTCATCAAGCCGGCGCGCACGTCAACACCGGCAGTCCCCTGCTTCGTTCGCGTCTTCGCTCCGGGCAAGTGCTTATCGACGTCATCGGCCATCGACTCAGGCACCTCGTAATTGTGACCAGAAGCCGCTGCACCGAGAAGCGCATGGATATTCTCGGGCGTGGCACCGAGCTCAATCATCTTTTCGACAGATTTACGAACGATCCCGTTGCGGGCACCGGTCCGCCCCGCGTGTACCGCAGCGGCGACACCCGCATGATCGTCGGAAAGCAAGACCGGAACGCAATCGGCAACGAGCACTACCAGCGCGAGACCCGGCGTGGTCGTGACGATGGCGTCGGTAGCCGAGACAGGCTCAGTTTGTGGTTCGTTGACGACGGTGACCGTGTTGGTGTGAAGCTGCTCCATGTAGACGAAGCGGGCACGGTCGATTCCCAGAGAATCGGCCAAGCGCTGGCGGTTGCGTTCGACTGCGGACGGGTCATCGCCGACATGATCTCCAAGATTGAAGGAATCATATGGTGGCAGCGAAAACCCGCCGCGCCGATTCGTCAGAATTTTTCGGCTGCGGCGGGATTCAGTCATGATTTCTTAGAAGCCCCACTCCGGCAGGTCACTGGAAGCCTGGTAGCCGCCACGACGGTCGTCGCGGTCATCGCGGTGAGCACCACGGTAGTTGCGGTTTTCCTGCGTACGCGGTGTCGGGTTATCGGTGAACAGACCACCGCTGTTCGGGTTGGTGCGCGGGACAAAGCGGTCGCGATCCTCACGCTCGCGCGGCTGTGCGACCGGGCGCTCTTCCTCCACACGCGGGGCCGGAGCGCCGAGGTTGTCACCGCCCGGCAGTGCGCTGCCCTGTCGCGGTGCCTGCTCAGCGGCCGGACGCGCCTCGGCATCCTGTGTAGCCGGACGTGCAGCGGCACCTGCGGCTGGCTTGTCCAGCGGGTTTCCGTTACCCTGCTCAAAACCGGTAGCAATCACAGTGACGCGAACTTCGTCACCGAGGTTGTCGTCGATGATGGTACCGAAGATGATGTTGGCATCCGGGTCAGCCTTTTCCTCCACGATGGACGCGGCGGCATTGACCTCCATCAAGCCCAGGTCGGAGCCACCGGCGACGGAAATAAGCACACCCTGTGCACCATCCATGGTGGACTCCAGCAGCGGGGAGTTAATGGCCTGAGTAGCGGCGTTCATCACACGGTCGTCGCCGCGTGCGGAACCAACGCCCATCAGAGCCGAGCCAGCCTCAGCCATTACCGAGCGGACGTCGGCGAAGTCGACGTTAATCATGCCCGGAATGGTAATCAGGTCAGTAATACCCTGGACACCGTTGTAAAGAATCTCGTCGGCGAAGCGGAACGCGTCCATCATGGACAGATCCTGTTCACCAATCTGCAGCAGACGCTGGTTCGGAATGGTGATAAGGGTGTCACAGACCTCCTTGAGGGTTTCAATGCCCTCGGCGGCCTGGCGTGCACGGCGCTTGCCCTCGAAGTCGAACGGCTTGGTTACGACACCAACAGTCAGGGCACCGGACTTCTTGGCGATGCTCGCGACAACCGGAGCTGCACCGGTACCGGTTCCACCGCCCTCACCTGCGGTAACGAAGACCATGTCGGCGCCCTTGAGGGTCTCTTCAATCTCGTCCTTGTGGTCTTCCGCGGAAGTGCGGCCAACCTCGGGGTTAGCGCCAGCTCCCAGACCACGAGTTGCCTCACGCCCAATGTCGAGCTTGACATCAGCGTCGGAGAACATCAGGGCCTGCGAGTCGGTGTTGACTGCGATAAATTCGACACCCTTCAGCCCCTCCTCGATCATGCGGTTGACAGCATTGACGCCACCGCCGCCGACACCGACGACTTTGATAACGGCGAGGTAGTTATTCGGGGAGGTCATTGCGCGTTTCTCGCCCTTTCCTATAGGTCCTAAATAATTTCATCTAGCCACGTTGCACATGGGCCGCACGACAGCATTGGCACCGCCGGGCAGTACAGCTCTCCATGACACCGCACGGAAGAAGTGCATCATGGCCGAAAAGCTGTTGACCCCATTGTGGTCGAAAACTGCAAATAATTCAGCGACCTTTTAGCGCGTGTCGCTACCTTAAACCTGCACTTGAGGGATAGTGTTTAGCCACAGAAATCACTCCAGACACCACCATTCTCTACTCTCCCTTAGCAGCGGGTAGTCGAGGGTTGGAGACATTCCAAATCTTCTCGCCACGGTTCAGCACAATCTCCGTCGCGCGTGCCTTTTCTGCCGCATTATCCGAGGACCCGAAGTACACCTCGTATCCATCGGTCAGAAATAGCTTGATCTCTGCCTCGGAAGGAGCGCTAATCCGCTCCACACGGTGTGCAACGGGCTCTGGCAACGCCTTGACGACGTTCAAAACCGCCTTGATAACGCGCGGTTCGGGGTCAACTTTGCCGTCTGTTGGCTCATCCACACGAGGTGCATCAACAACCTCGATGACACCCGCCGGCGGGGCTGCCGTGACGAACTCCTGACCATTTGCGGAAAACAGATGCTCTCCGTCAGTGGCACGGACAAACACCACCGGGGTGAATTCCCGTACCGAAATAGTCACGCCCTGCGGCCACGAACGACTGACAGTCACGCTATCGACCCACGGCTGCCCCGCCACGGAGCGCGCTGAGGCATCCGTGTCCAAGCGAATGAGCTTTTGATTCTCGGAGATACCACTGGCCTCGACAATCGCGTCTTTATCCCCGTGGACGACGCCTTCAACATCGATGTTTTTCACAACCAGCCACGGCGAAAACCACACCACCGCTGCAACGATGGCGATAATCGCGACCAGGCCACCGCCGATGAGCCAGCCGCGTCGCGGGGCGCGCGCTGAACGCCGACGCCGCGACGCTGTTGTGCCCCGGTCTGCACCGTCGGTCTGCTGAGATTGCTTTCGGCTGGTTTTCACAGTGCTACGACTCCACCTGTTCGTCGTTGTCTCCGCTGAGCTCGCGCACGATTTCGTCGGCAAGCATCGTCACAGAGCCAGCGCCGATGGTCAGGATGACGTCGTGCGGTTCGGCGATTTCGCGAACGCGAGCCGGGACGCTGGTGAAATGCGGCTCATACGTCACAGGGATGGTCATTTTGTTGGCAATGAGCGCGCCGTCGACGCCCGGCAGTGGCTCCTCGCGGGCGCCGAAGACATCGAGCAATACGGCCTTGTCCGCCAGAGACAGGGCGGCAGCGAACTCGTCGGCAAAGTTGCGAGTACGCGAGTACAAGTGAGGCTGGAACACAGCGATGACCTTGCCACGACCGGCCTCGGTGACCAACTCCCGAGCTGCGCCGAGAACTGCGGAGACCTCGGTCGGGTGATGCGCGTAGTCGTCGTAGATACGAGCGCCAACAAATGGCCCCTCGCCGATACTGCCGTGGTAGTCAAAGCGGCGACGGACACCGGTGAATTCACCGAGACCGCGCGCCATACGCCCCAAATCTGCCCCGACGCAGTCGCCACCGACCATTGCAGCCAGCGCGTTGAGCGCCATGTGACGGCCGGGCTGATGAAGTTCAAACCTCACCGATGTCGAGCCAACAGTGGCCTCCACGCGGGCACCACCACCGACCGGAGTCCAGCCGTGCAAAACGGCACCGACCGGCAGCGTCGGGTGTTGAGCCAAGGCTTCTTCCCCACCATAAGCCAGCACGTTAATGCCGCGCTCCACCGCGCGCTCGCCCAATGCGGCCGCATGCGGATCCTCAGCACAGATGACCAGATGACCGCCATCCTTAATGCGCTCTGCAAAAGCGTCAAAGACGGCGTAGTAGGTCTCGTCGTCACCGAAAAAGTCAAGGTGATCGGGCTCGATGTTGGTAATTACGGCCACTTCCGGCTGGTAGGTCAACAACGAGGCATCCGACTCATCGGCCTCAGCAACAAAGACATCGCCACTGCCCTGGTGAGCATTGACACCGGCCTTGCTCATCAGACCGCCAACGGCAAAAGACGGATCCAAACCAGCTGCCTGCAAAGCGGCGACGGTCATCGATGTAGTCGAGGTTTTGCCGTGAGTACCGGCGATCAGGAGAGCCTTGGAGTCCTGCATCAACAGCGCTAACACATCGGAGCGTTTGAGCACCGGAATGTCCAGCTCATGTGCACCGGCCAGCTCCGGATTCGTCTTCGGGATAGCAGCGAAGGAAATGACCACTGCGTCCGGCAGCTCTCCCTCGCCAGCAAGCTCGAGATTCGCACGGTCATGCCCAATGGCGATGGTGGCTCCCATCGCACGTAGTCCCACCACCGCGCGGGACTCCTTGACATCGGAACCGGTAACACGAATGCCACGCGCCAACAGGATGCGAGCGATACCGGACATACCGGCACCGCCAATGCCAATCATGTGGACACTTGCGGGCAGCTCTCCCGTTACCGGCTGAAAGTCATCGAAATTAACGTTCATGTTTATGCTCGCTTTACTTCTTAGAGTTCACAGCCGCAGACAGCACCCGACGGGCGATGTTCTCCGCAGCGTTACCATGTCCAATGTTGGCCAGGGCGCGGCGCCCGTCGGCAAGCTTTTCTGGGGACGTGACCAGCGGAATCACGATATCCGAAACTGATGCCGCAGTCAGCGACTCGTCGGCGATGAGAATACCGCCACCAGCATCGATGACATCGGTGGCGTTGAGCGCCTGTTCCCCATTTCCGTGTGGCAGCGGAACGTACACCGCAGGCAAGCCGACAGCTGAGACTTCAGCCACCGTCATCGCACCGGAACGGCACAAAATCAGGTCGGCGGCGGAGTACGCCAGATCCATCCGGTCGATGTACGGCACAGCGACATAGGGGGCGTCCTCGCGGATAGCCTCGACCTCGACGTGATTCTTCTTGCCGTAGGCATGCAGTACAGATACACCGGCGTTGGCGAGCTCTGCGGCTGCACCGGTAACAGCTTCGTTGATGGAACGTGCCCCCTGCGAACCACCGGTGACAAAGAGCACCGGACCCTCCTGCGGTAAACCGAAGAACTCGCGGGCTTCGGCACGCTTGGCGTCGCGGTCCAACGCCGCGAGACTGGCACGCACGGGATTGCCAACAACCTCGGCCTTCAGGCCAGAGCCAGTCACGGCAGCCAAACCGACGCCCCCGAGTGCGACACCGAGCTTATTGGCCAGGCCCGCACGGGCGTTGGCCTCGTGAACCAGGAACGGAATCTTCTTCCCCGCACGGCACGCCATGTAGGCCGGTGCCGATACGTAGCCACCAAAGCCGATGACCGCATCAGCGTCAATGCGCTTGAAAACCTTGCGGGTCTCACGCACCGCACGAGCGACGTTGAGAGGCAGCTTGAACAAATCCGCAGTCGGCTTGCGCGGCACCGGCACTGGCGGAATCAGCTCTAGGTCATAGCCTCGCGCCGGTACGAGGGTTGACTCCAACCCCCGATTCGTACCGAGTGCAATGACGCGGGCATCCGGCTGCAGTTTCAAAATCGCATCCGCTACTGCCAGTGCAGGTTCGATATGGCCAGCCGTACCACCGCCGGCCACCACAATGGTCGGAGCAGAGCCATCTTCCTTGAGAAACTGCTCAGACTCCGAAGCGCCTTTCGCCCCAGCGGCTGCGCCCAGATTCTTGTCTGCCATGGTGTTATCGATTCCTCCTCCGCGGTGCTGAACCGCCGTTCCTATTGTTTCGGCCCGGGCGCTGGCGCGAACGCGACTGTCCACCACGACCTTCGCCCCGAATCCTACTGCCCCGGCCTGAGCTTGACGACGACCAGGAGCCCTGTGACCGTCCAGTCCGCGGCGACCTCGCTGTAAAACCCCGCGTCCGTCCGTCGTCACTACGAGGGGAATAATCCACTTCGCGGCCACGAACACTGCCCGAGTTTCCGGAGCTTCCGGACGCTCGGAAGCCACGCTGCGGGGTGGCACCTCGGCCACTGCGGCTGCCTCCACTACGGCCGGCCCGGTTGGGTCGGTCAGCTCGGCCACTGTAGGTTTCCCGCACCTGCGCCCCCTCGCCACGTGGAGTACGCGCTCCACTGGTCACCACGGGCGGACCAAAGCGTTGCGGATCGCGATGGGCACGCACCTTCGGCGCGTGGCGACGCGATTCGTCATACGGGATTGGTTCCGGAATACCCAGGAACCTGTCCAGCCCCGGACGTCCCGAAGTCTGCATTGCAGAGACTGCCTCCGATTCGTGGCGGGCACATGTGGCCAGCAGACCCATCGAGAACAACGTCACCATCGCCGATGTACCACCAGCGGAAATCAGCGGCAGCTGCAGACCAGTCACTGGCAACGCACCAACGACGTAGCCGATGTTGATGAAAGCCTGCACCACGGTTGCAGCAGTAATCGTGCCCGCGAGCAGACGGAGAAACGGATCGTTCTGACGACCGGCGATACGAAGTCCCACCCAGCCGAGCGCTGCGTAGAGCAAAATAACCATCAGCGCGCCGAGAAAACCAGTCTCCTCACCGATAATGGCGAAAATGAAGTCATTCTTCGCCTCCGGTAGGTATCCCCACTTCGCGCTCGACTGACCGAGACCGACACCGGTGAGAGATCCGTCGGCAAGCGAAAGAAAGCCCTGGTAGGACTGGTAGGCATCTCCCTGCACATCGTTGAAGTTACCGAGCAGCGAGTCCAAGTAGACCCTGATTCGCGCCGAACGGAAACCCGCGGTGACGGTAAAAATCACCAGGGCGAAAGCCGCAGCGGCAAGCAGCCCGGTGATGAATACTCGCGGCAGGCCAGCAAACCACGCCAACGCCACCACGACGAACGCCATGGAAGCAACCATGCCGAGGTCACGCTGCAGCATCACCAGTGCCAATACCACGAAGCTGACCGCACCGAACAGCCCGAACAAATCGGTATAGGACACAGCAGTGCGGACCTTTTCAGCCAGCAGCTTCGAACCCCACAGTGCCAGCGCGATCTTCGCGATTTCTGATGGCTGCATGGTGATACCACCAATACTCAGCCACGAACGCGCACCGGTTTCCTCCAGGCCGATGCCGATACCAGGGATAATCACCAAAACCAGCAGCACAAAGGACAAAATCAGCGCTGCTGTCGATAGCGAGCGAATCAATTCCACCCGCATTCGCAGCACGATCCACATGGAGATGAGACCCGCCACCACCATGACCAGCTGACGGATGAACACCGACCACACGCTGCCCGAGTCATTACCCGCGCTGGCCATGGATGCCGACAGCACCATCACCAGTCCGATTGACGTCAGCAGCGCGACGATAATCATCAGTAGGTGGTAGTCGAACAGCGGACGCGACTTCCAGTCGTTAAAACGCTCCACCCACGCCGGCCGCTCTCGAGCACTAGAGCTAGACGACGAGGGCCGCTGTGAACTGGTAGCCTTCGTCCCCTTTTGTGCCGTCGCGGCACTAGCGCTTAAATTACGAGCCTTGCGGGAGTTATCCATCAGTTGACGTCACCTTCTGCGCCCATTGCGCGAACAAGTCGCCACGTTCAGCCATTCCGGAGTACATGTCCAAGCTGGCGGCAGCTGGTGCCAACAGCACCACATCCCCAGGGTTGGCATATTCACTAGCTGCCATACAGGCCTTTGCCATGGCATCAACCTTGTCGGTGTCATCAATGACAACGACCGGCACAGCAGGTGCGATGCGGGAGAGCGCATCGCTGACTAGTTGCCTATCGACGCCCAGAACCACGGCGGCCTGCAGGCGATGAGCATGCTTCGCCACTAGCGGAGAGATTTCCGCGCCCTTGAGCTGACCACCGACGATCCAAACGACACGCTCATGACCGGACAGTGCAGCGTCGGCAGCGTGGGGGTTGGTGGCCTTGGAGTCATCAATCCACACGACATCATTTGCCTTATGGACAATCTGACCGCGGTGTGCGCGAACTTCGAAAGTCTCCAATGCCGCTGCAATTTGCTCCGGTGAGGTACCGATACTGCGCGCCATCGCAGTGGCGGCCACCGCGTCGAGAACACCTGCCCGGCCGGGAGGAGAAATTCCCGCTACCGGTGCGATGACAATGCCCGGACCAGAGTCGTCAGCTGCGGCATCGCCGCCGCCAAAAGCGCGGTCGACAATCATGCCGTCGCGAACTCCGACCTGGTGTGCCTCCGGGGGCCCATCGGTAAAGCCCACGACGGAGTTGCCGAGCTCGTCGTTTTTCAGCATCTTTTCCACGTGCTCGACGACATCTGCGTCATCCGCACCGTAGATTGCGACAGTACCGCGCAGCGCACGGGTCTTGTCCAGACCGTAGTTTTCGTAAGAACCGTGCCAGTCGATGTGGTCTTCCGCCAGGTTCAGCAGTACTCCCGCATCTGGGCGAATGTTTGGAGCCCAGTGCAGCTGGAAGCTGGACAGCTCTGCGGCCAAGACCTCGATACGAGGCTCAGCAGTCAGTGCGTCGTACAGAGCCACACCAATGTTGCCCACAGCTGCGCCCTGCTCCCCGAGCATGGCGGCCAGCATGGAGGTGGTTGTGGTCTTGCCGTTAGTGCCGGTGACTACCAGCCAGGTACGTTTCGGCCCCCACAGCTGGGCACAGTCGCCGGCGAAAGCCAGCGCCACATCGCCGAATACCGGGACACCGGCCTCAGCGGCGGCGTCGAACAGCGGACTGGTCGGACGCCACCCCGGGGAGGTCACGATCGCAACCGCGTCGGCAAGCTCGTCGCGAGCGTCTGCGGTTGTGACGTGCCGAACCGAAAAGTCGGCGGCAACCAGTGCGCCGAGCGCGGAGTCATCCACGACGACAATTTCCGGACAGCCGATGTCCTTGAGCATCGCAATGGCACCGCGACCGGAAACTCCGGCTCCTGCCACCAGAACTCGACCAGAGCGCACCGTAGCGACTAAGTCGAGATCTCGGATATCGGTGAGGTTGGTCGGGTCTGGTGAGTTAATCATTGAAATACGCCTACCTGAGAGAGCCAGTCACTGTAGAAGATGGCTGCGCCAATCATGTTGAAAATGCCTGCGAGTAGCCAGAAGCGAACGACAACAGTTGTCTCCGCCCAACCTCCGTTTTCGAAGTGGTGATGGAGAGGAGCCATGCGGAATACGCGCTTGCCAGTCGTTTGGAAAACCGCGATCTGGATTGCCACGGAAGCAACTTCCATCACGAAGATGAAGCCAATGATAACCATCAGCAGCTCAGTCTTGGTGACAAATGACAGACCCGCTACCAAACCGCCAAGAGCCAGCGAACCGGTATCTCCCATGAAGATCTTTGCCGGCGCTGCATTCCACCACAGGAAGCCCAAACAGGCGCCCAGACCCGCGACGGAAATAACGGCGATATCCAGCGGATCGCGGACGTTGTAGCAACCGCTGCCCAGCGAAGCCTCGCAAGAGTTACGGAACTGCCAGAAGGAAATCAGCGTGTAGGTGGCCAGTAGCAGCGCGGTGGCGCCAGCGGCCAGGCCGTCAAGGCCATCAGTGAGATTGACGGCATTCGTCCATGCGGCAATGACGATGAAGACAAATACCAGGAAGACAATCATGCCGAACCACACAGGCCCCGGTGCCAGATTCAGGAACGGAATATCTCGAATCAGCGACAAGCTCGTCGAACCGGGAGTCAAGCCAGACGCATCCGGGAACTGCAGCAGCAGCACGCCGAAAATCAGTGCTGCCGCCAGCTGCCCAACCAGCTTCGCTGTCTTGTTCAGCCCCAGGTTGCGTCCTTTGTAGAGTTTGATGAAGTCATCGGCAAAACCCAATGCGCCCATCGCCAGAACAAGGAACATCACCAACAGACCGGAGGCGGACGGCCCCACGCCAGTCTGGATATACGTAACGAGGTGTGAGAGGAAATAGCCAGCGACGATTGCGGCGATGATGGCGATGCCGCCCATAGTCGGAGTTCCCCGCTTGCGCAGGTGGCTCTTCGGCCCTTCTTCACGAATCTCCTGGCCAAGACCTTCAGCAGAGAATTTGCGAATAAGCACTGGTGTTAAAAAGACACTCACCAGGAATGCAATCGCACCACTGAGAATAAGTTGAATCACTTACTTTTCCTCTCCGCTTTCACCTTCGGGCGTAGTCCCAACCTTGGCAGCCAGCGAGTCCGCGACCCGCCACATACCGTCCGCATAGGAGGCCTTGACTAACACCACATCGTCCGGACGCACCTCGGCCGCCACCAAATCCGCGGCAGTGGATGTATCCGGCACCCTAGAAGTATTTAACCCCAACTCTTCCGCTTTGTCGGCCAGGGCATGCACATTAGAACTCTCTCCGACTGCAATTAGTCGATCGATGCCGCGGCCCACAAGGTACTCGCCAAGCGACGAGTGCTCATCTTCAGCGGAATCACCAAGCTCACCCATCTGTCCCAGCACGGCCCACGATGAGGCGTCCTGGTGCGTTGGGCTAGCTGCTGTACGTGCCAGAGCGTCAATCCCCGCACGCATCGAATCAGGGTTGGCATTATAGGAGTCGTTAATTACGACGATATTGCCAGTGAGCTGCTGGACATCCATGCGCCGCTCTGACGCTGCCACATGCGCGGCCATCGCCTTTGTGACCTGCTCAGCATCAATACCGGACTCCACTGCCACCGCAATCGCCGCCAGGGCATTGGCCACTTGGTGCGCACCATAGACCTGCAGTTGGATCGGGAATGTACGCCCATCCGGTACATGCAGGTCAAAAGATGCACGAGCAAAATCATCGAGCTGCACATTCGTGGCGCGGTAATCCGCGGTTGCGTGGCGTTCGGAGTTCTCATCGGCAGAGAAGAACACCACCTTCGCCTGGGTACGCGGAGCCATGCCAGTGACGTAGTCATCGTCGGCATTGAGTACGGCCACACCGCCCTGCTCCGCAGCCGGCAGCGCTTCCACGAGCTCGCCCTTAGCCTGCGCGATTGCCTCGCGCGAGCCAAACTCACCAAGGTGCGCCGTGCCAACATTGAGCACCGCACCGATCGTCGGTGGCGCGATGCGCGCCAGGTGGGCCACATGCCCAATTCCGCGTGCGCTCATCTCCGCAACCAGGTACTTCGTCTCCGGAGTGCACTGCAGCACCGTGTACGGATGCCCAATTTCGTTATTAAACGACCCCTTCGGCGCCACCGTCGGACCGTCGGTACGCAGCAGCGTCGCCATCATGTCCTTCGTCGACGTCTTTCCCGCCGAACCCGTGACACCGACAACATGCAGCTGATCCTTCTTCAGCTCGTCGACGACGTAACGCGCCAACTTACCAAGCGCTTCCAGCACCGCCGCCCCGGAACCATCCGGATCGTGTGCAAATGCGTCGGCATTGGAGTCCTGCTTACCAAGGGGCTTGACGACGACCGCAGGTTGCCCAACATCTCGTGCCGCCAGTGCCATCGTCGCTCCAGCGGCCACAGCCTGATCGATGAAGTCGTGGCCGTCGACACGCGCGCCCGGCAGGGCGAGGAAGAGCGAGCCTTCGCGAATTTTTCGGGAATCGAATTCTGCGGGCTGAGTCACTGTGGCGTCATCATCGACGTGGACGAGTTCACCTCCCACGATGTGAGCGATTTCCGCGGCGGTCAGGGCAATCATGATGTCTATAGTCCTTGTTGGTTAGAGTTCCAGGCGCCTAGTAAAGGATGATTTCTTGATTTTATTCGCCTACCGCGAATGGTTCGCGGTAGGCATGTCAGGTGGTGCGCTTCCTCAGCGATTTCAGCAATCTCAATCAGCGGATCCCTCCAGTCGCTGTGTGAGTGCTTCGGCCAGCTGTTCACGGTCATCGAACGGGTGAATTACGCCACCGATATTCTGGCCGGTTTCGTGTCCCTTGCCTGCCACCACGATGCTGTCGCCGCTGTGGGCGAGCTCGACGACACGGCGAATTGCCTGGCCGCGATCGCCGATTTCCTCAACAACCGTGTCAGAACTGGCCTTGCCGCTGGCAACCGCTTCCTTCGCACCGGCGACCACGGCCGCACGGATTTCAGAGGGCACCTCGGAGCGTGGATTGTCATCGGTGATGATGACGACATCGGCACCGTATGCAGCCTCAGCTCCCATAATTGGACGCTTGGCACTATCGCGGTCGCCACCGGCGCCGACGACAACCAGCACGCGACCTTCGGTCTGTGCACGCAAGGTGGCCAACACTTCAGCTACTGCGGCTGGCTTGTGGGCATAGTCCACCACAGCCAGGAAGTCCTGTCCGCGATCGATGCGCTCCATGCGGCCTGGCACACGCACCTGTGCCAGACCGCTCTTGGCCGCGTGATTGGCATGCCCAATCGCATCGAGCACAGCCCATGCGACTGCGGCATTGGCAACGTTGAAAGCACCCGGCAGAGGAACTTCCACCTCAACTGTGTCAGTGTTATTTCGCGTTAGCTCCACATGTTGGACACCGTTGGTGGCGACAGTGGCTGCAGCGGCGTGCCATTCTGCAAAGACCTCGGCAGCTGGCGTCTTGTCGGTTACGCGATGCTGAGTATGGACAGTGGTGACTTGGACATCCGGGTCGCCGGCAGCGATATCTGCCATGCGGACACCCCAGTCGTCGTCGATGCACACGACAGCCTTCGGTGCATGTGTCGGACCTGCGGGATCAAAGAGCTTGGCCTTGGCTTGGAAATACTCTTCCAAGGTCTTGTGGAAGTCCAGATGATCCTGCGAGAGGTTGAGGAAACACCCGACCTCGAAACTGACTCCGTCTACACGCCCCAACGACAGTGCGTGAGAAGAAACCTCCATGACAACGTGCGTCACCCCCTCGGAGAGCATCTGGTGGAACAGGCGCTGGAGGGCCGGAGCTTCTGGGGTAGTCAGGCTCGACGGAACGGCACGGCCATTGATGCGCGTGCCGGTAGTACCAATGATGCCTGTCGAGCATCCAGCTGCCAGGAGCGCGCCCTCCAGCATGTAGGTCGTGGTGGTCTTGCCAGAGGTGCCGGTAACCCCAATGATGGTCAGTGAATCCGAGGGGTGATCGTAGATTTCTGCAGCAACGTGCCCCATGACGGCCCGGACATCGTCGACAACCAGGACTGGTCGAGTCTCCCCTGCTTCCCGCAGGATTTTCAGACCTTCCTCATCAGTCAGGATCGCTGTAGCAGCCGACTGCTGCGCGTAGCGCGCACCATGCGTGCGAGTACCTGGGACGGCAGCAAACATTCCGCCTTCAGGCACTTCGGCAGCGTTGAGTTCGATTGCGGCGATATCCGCTCCTGCCGCCGCGGATTCGGTAATGCCGTCAAGTCGGCCATGCGCGAGGTTACACAATTTCGCAAGGGTGGCGGTCATTGGCTGTTCCCTCTTTCAAGTCAGTCGTTGGTGTACAACAGGTTGGAAAAATTCAAGAGATTCACTTTGCAGAAACCAAAGTAATAAAAGTCTGTGTATTAGTGCTGTCGCGGTAACTTCATTGTGGTGGTGACCTCGTTACGGCTGCAGCAACAACTTGCCCTCGCGGGGTGGCGACGGCGGTACGTTGTAGCGGTTAAGCGCCCAAGCGGCGATGTCCTTAAACAGTGGGGCTGCTGACTGACCGCCGTCACCATGGACACCACGCTGGGGTTCGTCAAGCATAATGCCAATGACAAAACGGGGATCGTCGGCAGGCGCGATGCCTGCAAACGTGATGTGGTACTTGGAATTCGAGTACGCGCCGGTGTCGGGGTCAAACTTCTGCGCCGTACCTGTCTTGCCTGTGAGCGAGTATCCCTCAATACTATTGCCGGCCGCGGTACCCGACTGCTGCCCCGTGGGATCAGACTGCATAACGCCTTCAAACATAGCGCGCACAGTTTGGGCGGTCTCCGGGCTAACCACACGCACTGTTTCCGGGCGCTCTGTTGCCGTCTTCGTGCCGTCCGGGGAAATTGTCGAACGAATCATACGCGGCGGGATGCGCTCGCCATCGTTGGCGATTGCCTGGAAAACTCCTGTCATCTGCAGCAGTGTCATGGCCATACCCTGACCAATGGGCAGGTTCGCAAATGTACCGCCGGACCACTGCGGACGCTGTGGCACAAAGCCGGACGATTCACTGGGCAACTCGATACCCGTGGACTGCCCCAGCCCGAAGAGATGCAGCATCTCAGCGAAGCGGTCCTGACCCAAACGCTCTGCCAGCATTAGGGTGCCGACATTGGAGGACTTGCCGAATACACCGGTCGTCGTGAAAGCTTCCGTGCCGTGCTCCCATGCATCGCGCACGGTGACACCCGCCATATCAATCGTGCCCGGGACCTGCAGAACCTCATCCGGTGTGGTCTTGCCATCTTCGATAGCGGCCGCGGCGGTAATGATCTTTGCTACAGAGCCCGGCTCAAATGGGTTCGATACAGCGGAGTTTCCGATAGTGCGCCCCTCTTCGAGCTCGGCCCCCATATCCTTATTCGGGTTAGCCGTGTCCGCCTGCGCCATTGCTAGCACTTCGCCGGTCTTCGCGTCGAGCACAACTGCCGACGCATCTTTCGCTCCCGAGTTGGCCTTCGCCTGGTTGACCTGCTGCTGGACAAAGTACTGCATGTCTAGGTCCAGGGTCAGCTCGTATGTCGTACCGTCCACAGCCGCGTGAACATCGCGCGTGGATCCCGGGATTGCCACGCCGTTGGAGGCGATATCAATGGTCTTGCCACCGTTAATACCCTGCAAAGTGGCATCACGAGAGGCTTCAAAGCCGAACTGGCCGACGCCATCCATGCCAATCTTGCCGATGACGTTAGCCGCCGTCGCCCCATTCGGGTACTGGCGAATATCCTGACGCTCCGCCACCAGTTCCGGATACTTTTCCACGATGGCGGCGGCCTTGTCCGGATCGACATTACGCACGAGCACCTCGTAGGTGCTGTCCTCATTGCGCAGCTTCTCTAGAATGTCCTTCGAGCTCACCCGGGACGGCGCGCTCATCACCGAGTTCTCCTCGGTTTCGGGTTCCGCTTGACGACGGCGACTGCTTCCCGACTTCTCCGCGTCGATGTCGGCCACGTCGAGTAGCTTCGGCAAATCCTTGGCGATCTGCTCGAGGCGTTCATCGTAGGCAGCGACATCATCCGGGCGCTGCTTATGTGCGTCCCCAATCCACTTGCGCAAAGTGTTCGGGTGCACGGTAATACTGCGTGCCTCCATCGTGAAGGCAAGCTGAGCTCCATTACGGTCGAGAATCGCACCGCGCCGAGCTGCATCAACAACTTCCACCGTGCGCTGATTCTGTGCCGCCGCCGACAGGTCAGGACCTGCGACGAGCTGCACCCAAGCCAAACGGGAGACCAGCACTACAACTGCGATAGCGCCTATAAACTGCAGCCAGTTGCGACGTCGGATGAAGTCCTTATTACTAATGCGCATTTTTTCGCGCGGGGGCACGCTTCGGTTGGTTTTAGCATCGAGCCCCCGGCTGCGCTGACCATCCCGAACGCGACTTTGGCCTCTGCGCTCACGGGATGTAATTCGGTAAGCACGTTCGCCGAAGTCATACCCCCCTCCACGGTTGGGGTAGTCGTCTTCAGATCGAATCATGCGCTAGTGCTTTCTACTAAGTCGATTCTCCCGCGCGCGATAACGTTAGGCGGTATTCCCTGCCATCGCGAGTACTGAATTAATTAGTCTACAGTCGACTGACCAGAAACAGTGGAACCGCCAGAATATCGGACAGTTGGCCAGTTTGGCCCAGTTTGTTTTCTAAGTTCCTACGGTGCTGGAGCTGGCTCGGGTGCCGGAGCTTCCGGTGCTTCCGGCGCCGCGACTGGCGCTTCTGGGGCTGGCGCTGGCGCTTCAGCCTCAGGCGCGGGTGCCGGAGCCGGCGCAGGTGCTGGTGCGGGCTCATGGTTCTGCGGCGCATACGGAGCGGTTGCCGGCAACCCGTTCGGACGTGGGTGCGCTTCCTCAATGGCCGGTGCCTGCATCCCCGGAACATTCTCGGTGTCCTTCGGGTTCGACGACGGCGCATGCGGAACATTCGGCGACTCACTGTTGAGGTCGATAATCTTCTGCTGCTTCTCATCGCCCGGTCGCACTTCCACGACCTTGCCTTCCGGATCAGTCGTCAAAACGGCAGGCTGCTCCGGATTGACCATGCCCTCTTCCACAGCACGCTGCGCGATAGCACCGGTTGACTTCATGTAAGCAACATCCCGCTCGAGCACCTCCAGCTGGTTACGCAGCTCCTTTTCCTTGGTCTGCGCAGCATCCAGCTGCAAGGATGTCGAGGTCGAAATACCCGACAGCCACATCGCCGCCACGATTCCGGCAACGACGAGAATAATCATCACGGCCGCACCGGCAAACTTGTGGTTATCCCTCGAGGACGTCGTAACGCGACGCCCACGCACCGAGATGACCTGCTGAGAACCTGTGCGCCCAAACCGCCTGCGCTGATAAAGATCCTGTTTCGTGCGGGCGCTGCGGCCGCGCTGACGAGTCTTCGTCTTGGCACCGGCGACGGTTGCAGATGCGCCGCGGGAGGTGCGCCGGGTGGGGGCGTGCTCCGTGATTGTCGTTGCCATGCTCGAAAGTTCTCCCAGTACTTAGATTGTGAAGGGTGCGTTTGGTGCGGTTGAAAGGTTTGGGTCAATCGGCTCGAATTCGCTCGATACAGCGAACTCTCACCGGTGCGGCTCGGGGGTTGTCTTCGATCTCGCTTGCCGACGCCTTTTCCGCACCTCTCGTGATGAGAGCAAAGTGCGGTTCATGCCCCGGAAGCTCCATCGGGAGCCCCGGTGGGGTTGTCGACTTCACGCGCTCCGCAAAGTCCTTCTTGACGATGCGGTCTTCCAGGCTCTGGTAGCTCATGAACACTGCACGCCCATCGACTGCGAGTGCATCGCAGACCTGTGGCAGTACATTTTCCAGAGCTTCAAGCTCACGATTTACCTCGATACGAAGAGCCTGAAACGTACGCTTGGCCGGGTGTCCGCCCTTGCGGCGAGATGCCGCCGGAATGGTTTCGTAGAGCAGCTCAACCAGACGGCCGGAGGTCGTAAACGGTTCCTTCTCCCGCTCACGCAGGATTGCCGAGGCGATCTTGCCGGCGAAGCGCTCGTCGCCGTAGGTCGATAGGATGCGCGCGATATCACCGTGCGAATAGGTATTGAGCACATCCGCTGCGGTAATCCCCTGGCTTGCATCCATGCGCATGTCCAGCGGGGCGTCGACTCGGTAGGCGAATCCACGATTGACCTGGTCAAGCTGCATCGAGGAAACACCGAGATCGAAAAGCGCACCTGCAATGCCCTTCTCAGCGGCGCGGGCGAGAATATCCTCCGCGCCACTTCCACCAGCGGCTGCAGGAATCTCACCACTGAGCACCTCGGCGAGCGAATCGAAACGCACACGGAAGGCTACAAAGCGATCACCGAAGCGCGCGAGACGCTCTTCTGCCCCTCGCAGTGCATTGTCATCGCGATCGAGTCCAATGACGCAGAGATTCGGGAACTGCTCCAGCAGATATTCCGTGTGCCCACCGGCACCAAGAGTGCCGTCGACAACTACTGCGTCGTCACCCAGTGCCTCGATGCCCGGGCGCAACAAATCAGTTACTCGATGAAGCAAAACGGGGACATGACCAAACTCGCCGGACTTGCGATCATCCGCAGGTGCCGATCCGTTCATTTCCCCCTCCTCACCGGGTATGTTTGCACTGGTCAGAGAATCTATCGAGTGTATTCCCGGTTTGCTTAACGACGAGTGCCGCGCCAGCAACCAGACCGCACCTCATGAGCACTACTGGGAATGCTGCTATCGGTGCTTAAAACAAAAAGCGGGGATGTTCACAGGGCCCCGCCTGACAGAACCTGGTATCGGGGAAGTACACCAGGGGCTATCAGGCAGAGTCCATGCGGACATTCCCTCTTTTCGGTTATTCCATGCGGTTTATAAAACGCCGAACAGCGAGTCATCCTCACCTTCGGAGAAATCAGCTTCATGCTCCGCCTGGTAGGCCTCCCAGGACTCTTTGTCCCAGATCTCCAGAAAGTCAATAGAGCCGATAACCACGCACTCCTTGGAGAGATTCGCGTACCGACGGTGATCCATCGATAACGTGATTCGCCCCGAACCATCGGGCCGCTGCTCATCGGTGCTCGCCGCAAGATTTCGGATGAAAGCTCGCGCCTTGGCATTCGTACGAGAGGCCTTAGTAGCCCGCTGAGCTAATTTGACGAACTCCTCTTTCGGATACACCGCCAGAGAATGATCCTGTCCCTTAGTGACCATCAGGCCACCTGCGAGATCCTCGCGGAACTTCGCCGGCAACGTCAGGCGCCCTTTGTCATCAAGCTTCGGCGTATAGGTGCCCAGAAACATGCGTCACTGGCCTCCTATCCCCGTGTCAACCTCAATGTCAACGCACAAACGCTTACCGAATTCAGGGATTTAGGCGTTGCCTTCAAGCAGAGCCAGAGGGCTGCGCTTTACCGCAGTGCCAAAATCTCGCCAAACCTTAAGCGCAAATCGGATATTCACTTCTGCAATGTTGACCAACCTCAATCAACATCACGCCCCACTTTACCCCACTATCTGCCACTATCAACACAAGAAGGAGAAAAATAGTCACAGCATCAGCGCAACCCCACCGCCAGGACATCCATTTTAACCCAGTTGACATGGGCTTTTAAAGAAAATCGTCGACAATTAAAGTGTGAACAAAAAGTGGGGCACCCACCCGCAACCCCACAGATAACGACGCCACACCAACCACATAGTTAACAACAGGCGGCCTGCACCCCAATACACACCACTTACCTACTAAAAACTATCCAGATTCAACCTGGTCGCCGGACTTAGCCCGCTGAACTGCAACTTTGTTTCGCCGGAGCCAAACTTTCAGGAATGCCGGCAACGACTGCAGATAAGAATTCCTCCATCCCAATGGCTAAGTGGGGGAAAGTGGGGACTCGTGGTGGGGCAAAGTGGGTGAGATCTTGTGGAGACGATTCGCGTCTAGAAAAACAAAAAAGTGAGGGCAAGCCACCGCTGGCTTGCCCTCACTTTTTATCTTTAAGGCCTGTCCCCTAACGCCCCTCGAAGCGGCCACGGAAACGCGATTCCAACGTGGAGTCACCAGAGGAACCACGACCACCCGAGGCTCCTCGACGACTCTTTGCCGCCCCGGACTTAGACTTTCCAAAGTTCAGCCCCGAAGCAGAACTAGACTTCTCCTGCCTACCGGCGCCAGTCAGAGCCCAAACGCCGGAACCGAACATAAGACCAAAGCCGGCTACCGACAACACAATGAACCAATTGCTCACAGAGAAAAGAGCGACGCCGCCAATCAGCATCAGCAGACCAAGGAGCATGAGCGCAAAAACCTGGATCGAAAACCCACGGGGGGCGCTGTTTTTCTCCGGAAAGCTGAACGCATTTCCGGCCATCGTCGAACTAAATTTAGGATCCTCAGCGTAGAGTGCAGACTCGATTTCGTCGAGCATCCGCTGTTCGTGCTCAGATAGTCCCACAATTCCTCCATCGCCTACTTGAGCATTGCCCACCGCGATACTGGCGAGCCTCGACCCTTCAACTAACAGTGCCGGTACAGCAAAGTTAATCACAGGCCACCTGCTGCTAACGCGGCGTCCGTTAGCTTCATTCTTACCCCTTCAACGGGTGACTCACCCCTATTGTTCCATGAATCCCAACAATCCCCCATTTATTTAGGAAAGCAACGCTCTAACACGCTCCCACCGGCTTACGCAGCCGCGGGCAGAACACCCAGCTCGGCCCGGACAGCCCCCAAGAATGCACAACTTAAATCCCACAACTCCTGTGCCCGCCGCGAGTCAATGCGACGCGAAATACCTAACCGGACTTCCTCACGCAGCGCGGTGAACTGCTCGAATTTGGTGACCCAGCTATCAAATTCGGGCTGCTCTTTCCTTAAACGCAACCAGGCACTCTGTGTTGCCGAACGACGACGCCTAACTGCTGAGCCCGAACGAGAGCCCGAGCCAGAACCCCCAGCCACCGATGCATCGTCGCGATTCAACAGCGCGCCTGCGCAGCGCAGTGCCGCACAGTAGGAAAGCTCCAGCATCTCATCAGAGCCAGCATTCCGAGCATTCACTAGCAGAGCCTCTGCCCGCCCCAGCAGCTCCAGCGATTGCTTTGAGACACCGACCGGGGCGACCGAACCCGACTGCGAAATCGCCCTAAACTCCACCACGTTCGACCTTGCCACCGCCCTGCTTCTCCTTTCACACAGCATTCACATGAGCACAGATTTTCCGCTTCTCCTTAGCGGGATTGACTGCAATTTATCCCCAACCCCGGACTGCGCCAGACACAGTTTCGAACACCTGTTCGACCCGATGTTATTGCAGTAATCTCACAACTAAGTTCGTCTAAGTCGCTAATCTGGTCACTGTGAAATACAGCGTGGTTCCGATGACAGCAGGAGACTTCAATCTCCGCCTGCAAGAAGCAGTGGCTCTCTACATCACCGCGATGCAGTACAACCCCGCAATCTTGCCCGGTCGTCTCCATGAATGGCAGAAGCAAACCACTCAACCCGGCTTCATGGCTGCTGCAGCCATAGCTCACCCCGAAGAGCTCTCCCCTGCCCAGGCTCTCCGCGACCCGCGCTGCAGGTTGGTTGGCATCGGCTACTGCCGCACAGGATTGGACACGCACTGGTGGTATCGCCAGGTAAGAGATGGACTGCTCATGGACGGGCGCTCGCTACCGGACGTCGTCAAGCTCTTGGGAAACTACGCCGAACTGTCTGAGATTCACATACATCCCAGCTTTCAGGGACGGGGACTCGGTAAACGGCTGCTCCGCGAGTTGGTCGATTCCCGCCCAGAGACGCGAGTTCTGTTGTCAACGCCGGAATACCCGAATGAGGCCAATAGGGCATGGCAGCTCTACCGCCAATTTGGTTTCAAGGATGTTTTAAGGAACTTTTATTTCACAGGGGACTCCCGTCCCTTTGCAGTTCTAGGAGTAGATCTTCCCCGTGACATCATCACC
Organism: Corynebacterium sp. 401_CJEI; assembly: GCF_001076435.1. Taxonomy (NCBI): domain Bacteria; kingdom Bacillati; phylum Actinomycetota; class Actinomycetes; order Mycobacteriales; family Corynebacteriaceae; genus Corynebacterium; species Corynebacterium sp. 401_CJEI. The sequence continues at coordinate 36,297 of NZ_JVIP01000005.1, read as the reverse complement.
GAGTGAACCTTCCACACCACGTCGACGGCTTTCGCCTCTGCGCATTGCCACAGCAATGGCAGGGATTGCCGCCGTCCTGCCGCTCAGCGGCTGCTTTGACGCGCAGGCTGGCATTACCATTTCCGGCGATGACAGGGTCTCGGGCACAATTCACGTAACGCCCACGGAGGAAGTCCGTTCCCAATTTGAGCAGTGGCAAGTGCCGGAAGATCTCTCCGACCGCGTCTCACAGGGAGAAATCGACTCCTCCACGGGAAAGATGGAAGTCTCATTCAACGAGCTGCACTTCATTGAACTCACCGATACGCTCCGACAGCTTTCCGACGATCGCATAGACATCGACCTAGACCGTACCGGTGGCGGCAAGATTTCGATGAACGGTCACATGGATTTGACTCACCTGCCCGGCGCGAAGGTTGATTTCGTCGTCGCGTTCCCGGAGCAGGTTACTGACTCCAATGGCCGCCAGACCGAACCGAACAAGGTGGAGTGGCAGCTCGCCAGTGGCGAGAACCATAATGTATGGGCTTCGTCGCCGGCTGGATCCACCAAGCGGAATCAATTCCTCTTGTTTGCCGGTGTGACCACAGCCGCCGGTGTCCTGGCTTCAGTACTAGGCGTCCTGTGGGCGCGAAGAATCCGCGACATGCAGGACTTTTAGCAATTAAAAACCGCCGCGCAGCATATCCTGGCCGGTGCCCCATGCGGGTGCCATGCCGAGGTTGTGCAAAACCTCCTGGGAGGCGCGGGCGAAGTTCATAGTCATAAAGTGCAGCCCCGGCACGCCTTCGGCGATGAGACGCTCTGCCATGTTGGTCGAAAACTCGATACCAATCTTGCGAATCTCATCCTTATTGGCCTGCTCGTCACCATCTGCTGCCTTAATCAGGCGTTCCTCCAAATCGGATGGCAACTGAGCCCCTGAGAGCTCAACCTGCCTGCGCACTGAGCGCAGCGACGTAATCGGCATCAGCCCCGGAATGATGGGCTTGGCACCGTGCACTGGGTCGGCTTCCACCAGGCGGTCTCGAAGGCGCAAGTAGTGCTCAATATCGAAGAACATCTGAGTAATCGAGTATTCGGCTCCCGCGCGCAGCTTGGCCAGCGTGTACTGCGTGTCATGGTCCAAATCTGGCGAGCGGTAGTGTCCTTCCGGGAACGACGCAATGCCGATTTCAAATTTTTCGAACTCCGGCTCGGCCTTAATCAGCTCAATCAGCTCGCTGGCGTAGTGCAGACCACCCTCGGTCTCCATCCAAGGACCGAGGGGGTCTCCCGGCGGATCGCCACGCAGAACGAGCAGATTCGTCAGCCCCGCGCTGAGGTAAGAACGCAGGATTTCTCGCAGCTCGTCGACGGTGTGCTCTACCAATGTCAGGTGCACAAGCGTTGTAAGCGGCTGCTTCGAAACGCGCTGGGCGATTCGCAGGGTGCGGTCGCGGCTAGAACCACCGGCGCCGTAGGTCACGGATGCAAAGGAGGCACCAAGATCATGGAAAGCCTCAGCTGCTCGGAGAAGACGTTCCTCGGCCGCGTCGTCACGCGGGGGCATGAACTCGACCGAGAAGGGAATACTGCCCGCGCTCGGCATTGAAAGCGCCTGGCGGATTGTCACTTGGCGGCCTGGCGACAGTGGCATTGTTGAGGACATAGTCACTCATACTAAGCGGTGTCCTATTCTTGAGTCAGCATTACCCGTCATCGACGAGAGGCTCACATGAGCGAAGAACTGGATTTGGCCGCGCTACAGCCCCGCGAAGTACCAGCTACTGTTACCAAAACGCTGGAGAATTACCTCAAAAGCCGTGGCGACGATGTCGCGTCGGTCGATGCGGTGTACACCGAGGCCATAGATTCGCTCCACTCCTTCGTCCTCAATGGGGGCAAGCGCGTGCGTCCAGCCTTCGCCTGGCAGGGGTGGTTGGGGGCAGGCGGCCTCGAAGGCCGTTTCTCCCCAGCCGAGGATTCCCTGGCTGTGATGAACGCGGTGAGTGCCTTGGAACTCATTCAAGCCTGCGCACTCATTCATGACGACATCATCGATGACGCTGATACGCGCCGTGGCGCACCGACTATCCACAAGGTATTCGAGGCCAAGCACGAGGCCAATAGCTGGAATGGAGCCGCCGACCGCTTCGGTATTTCCGCCGCGATTCTCATTGGCGATGTCGCCCTGACCTGGGCTGATGACATGATGCACTCTTCAGGCCTCAGCTCGGAGGCGCTAACCCGCGCACTTGTCCCCTGGCGGGCGATGCGCACTGAAGTACTTGGCGGCCAACTGCTCGATATCACGGCCGAAGCCAGCCGGGACAGTCGCGTCGAGACCGCTGAGAAAATCAATCTGTTCAAGACCGCCGCCTACACCATCGAGCGGCCGCTCCACATTGGTGCTGCGATTGCCGGCGCCCCAGCGGAATTGGTTGAGGCCTACCGCAGCTTCGGCCGCGATATCGGTGTGGCATTCCAGCTCCGCGACGATCAGCTGGGTGTTTTCGGCGATCCCGAAGTCACGGGCAAGCCTGCCGGCGATGACCTCCGCGAGGGCAAGCGAACCGTACTGGTCGGCCAGGCTTTAAGCCTCTACCTCGATTCCGCACCTGAAAAGGCCCGCTTTATCGATGAACGCCTGGGAGCGGTCTCGTCTGCTGCAGATATTGATGAGCTACGAAATCTCATCGCTGATTCCGGCGCTGCCGATGCCGTCGAACGTGAAATTGACCGCCTGACCAGCCGCGCTTTCTCCACTATCGAGAATGCCGACCTGCCTGCAACGTCGCGCGAGAACCTCATTGCTATGGGCGTTCGCGCCACCGCTCGTCAGCATTAGACCAGGTGTTGCGTAGTCATGCCCGCTGCTTCCCCCACTCGTGCCCCCATTAATTCCCCGCGTCTGCGACGTGCGGTCACTCGTCCTCATAAGGGCTCCAAACCACGACTGACCATCATCGGCGCAGGCCTGTCCGGACTTACCGCCGCGCTCTACGCCATCGCCGATGGCTACGATGTCACCGTTGTCGAGCGGGGAAGTTTCGTCGGCGGACGCTGCGCCAGTGAACCCATCACAGTCGATATCGACGAGCAATCGCTCACCGCAGTCTTCGACACTGGCGCAACTGTATGGACCATGCCCTCGCTTGTCGACGATGCCCTCGCCGCCGTCGGCCTCTACGCGCGCGATATCGACCCGGGTTTTTCGGCCTCCCCAATCACGCCCACCTACCGTGCGGAATTTGCCACCCGCGGCGGACTCGACGTGTTTTCCAACGAAGACATGATGGCCGATGAACTCGCGCGCTTCGGTGCCTCTGACTCCACCGTCGCCGGTTACCGCAAACTTCGCACGTGGCTGCAAACTCTCTTCAATGCCTGCTTCGACAACTTCATGTCCCGCAGCTTTGACCGCGTTACGGACCTATTCACCGGGCCCGGCGCGCTTCGCGACCTCACTACGCTCCTCCGACTCGGTGCCTTCGGCGCCCTCGAACCTAAGATTCGTGCCTTCCTCGGAGATAATGATCTCGCTCGCGTTTTCAGCTTCCAGGCGCTTTACGCAGGTGTGCCTCCCGCTAAGGCCCGTGCGGTCTACGGCTGCATTTCCCACATGGATACCTCGATGGGGGTTTACTATCCGCACTCCCCCGCATTTGGTTCGGGTATAGGCGCCGTCAGCGAGTTGCTCGCCGAGGCCGTCCGTCGAGCTGGCGGAACCATCGACTTCGGCGTTGATGTCACTGGGCTGAAAGTTGACGAAGCAGGCTTTGTCTCCGCCATCACCACGGCAACTGGCGAGCGTCCCACCGATGCCGTCATCGCTACGACCGATTTACCTGTGGTGCAGAGCTGGCTTCACGACGCGGCTACCTCTGCCGCCGGTAGCTCATCGAAGCGGCGAGGCCTTCGGAGCGTCGTAAAGCGGACGGGAGCGCGACGGTTGTTCCCAGTTCGATTTTCTCCATCGGCGGTGGTGGCGCACGGGCTGATTCCGGTTTCGGAGACTGCGACGTGGCCGAAGCGGCATCACCTGATTTCGTTTGGCGAAAAGTGGAACGAAACCTTTGAGGAGATCTCGTCACCGCGTCATGGAAAGCTAATGTCGGACCCATCATTGCTGGTCACCCGGCCTGCGGTGAGCGCGCCGGAGCGTATTGTCACAGATGCGAACGGCGTGCAGTGGGAGCCCGTCAGTGTGCTCGCGCCGTGCCCCAACTTGCAGTCGGCCAATCTGATCTGGTCACGAATCGGTGGGGACTACGTTGCGAAAATAACCGCTGAGCTGGAGCGGCGCGGACTGACCGGGATTTCTACGAAGTGGCGAGTCGGTCGGATCGATACCCCTCAGCAGTGGCAAGAACGCGACATGGGCGTTGGCTCGCCGTTTGGGCTGGCGCATCTGTTCCGACAGACGGGGCCGTTCCGTCCCCGCAACTTCTCTCCGAAGATGCCAAAGAATCTGACGCTGGCGGGATCGACGACGGTGCCGGGGGTTGGCGTGCCGACGGTCATGATTTCGGGACGACTTGCGGCACAGCGGTTTGAAACGCCTTAGCTCATGAATGTCTCCCGGATGTCTGCCGGTGGTCACTGACCAACTAGGATTAATGCATCAGCAATGTATCGATTGTTTAGGTTGACATGAATTTATCGCGGAGTGCTCAGCTGGGTGTCTACGGTGGCATCCTCATTGCTCTGGGCTCCTACGGTTCCGGTGCGAATCGCTACCGTGGCGGCCTTGTCCACGCTCTGGGACTCGACTGGATCACCTACGGTCACGGTCAGATTTTCTGTGAGATTGTGATTTGGGTAGGTATCGCCCTGCTGCTTATCTCGTGGCTGCGCATCGGGCGGGAACTGCTGTTCTCGAAGGGGACCATCCGGGACATTGTGGCCGGTTCTGCCCATGATGGCGACGCAGCAGACGCTGCGGTTCCAGCGAACGCTGGCGGCGATGAGTCCACGTTGCGTCGGTTCAATTCAATCCTGATGGCCTGGGCAATTCCCCTCGCGCTGGCCGCACCGCTGTTCTCTCGCGATGTCTATTCGTATCTCATGCAGGGCGCGATGGTCCGCGATGGGTTTGATCCCTACACTGAGGGAGCTGCAGCCAATCCAGGGCCGATGCTGCTGGAGGTATCCGCAGATTGGCGGAATACCACCACCCCGTATGGCCCGCTGCATCTGGGAATTGGCGAGGTCATCACGCGGATTGTCGGCGACAACATCACCGTCGGCGTGATTCTCTACCGCATTGTGTGTCTGCTGGGCTTCGCCGCCATTGTCTGGTCGATCCCGCGAATCGCCCGGGAGCTTGGAGCAAATCCGGCTTTCGCACAGTGGCTCGGTGTGCTCAATCCACTGGTGCTACTGCATCTGATTGCGGGTATGCACAACGAGGCACTGATGGTCGGATTGGTCAGCCTGGCACTAGTCGCCGCACTGCACATGGAGCGCATGCGGGGTGGCCTGGTCGCTGCTGTCCTCATCGGAATTGGCGTCGCGCTGAAAGCCACCGCTGTCCTGGCGCTGCCCTTCGTCGTGTGGATTGTGTTGACCAGGCGCGAGCCCATCGCCACGGTTCAAGAGATGCTGCGCAAGATTCCGGCGATTGCCGGTGTGGGCATCGTGTTGGTCGCAGTTTGCGTCGGCACGCTTGCAGTGGTGACGTGGCTGACCGGCTCGAGCTGGGGCTGGATTTCCGAGATCAGTGGCAATACCAAGGTGATTAACCCCCTGGCAGCACCGTCAGCGGTCGCTGGTGTGATCTCGGGCGTCATGGCGTGGTTCAACGACGACATCGGTTTCAATGTCATCGTCAGCCACACACGCGTGGTCTCCTCTATCATCATGCTGGTGGGACTCGTGATCTCCTGGTTCTACTTCCGAGCCACCCCTCGTAACAATGTCGCTGGCATGATTGCCGCCTACGTGGTGGCCTGCGTATTTAATGCCGTGGCACTTCCCTGGTACTACGCCAGCTTATTGACTCCCATGGGAACGATTCGCCCGCCACGGTGGGTGGTTCAAGGCACCGTGTTGTTCACATTCATCCTGTCGCTGTCCTTCGCCGGCGGCGGCAATCACCGCTTCTACGACGTGCCCTGGATGGTTATCATCACCGTTCTCGGCTGGCTGGCCGTCGGCTGGCTGACCACTGGAAAATTCAGCTGGAAGTACTCGTGGCGCGACGAAAAAACCGCCGCAGACACGGATTCCACAGTGGCGCCCCTGTCGCGGTCAACCGAGGTCGCATAGTTGTCCATGCCCGCCCCACAGCCTCTCTCGACCATCGCGCTGCCACAGTCCTACGAGCTCTGCCGCGATATTATGGCCTCCCACGGTCGCACGTATTCCCTGGCCACGCGACTGTTGGCACCCTGCCAACAGCGTGCGGTGTGGTCTCTCTACGCCTGGGCACGCATCGTCGATGACTACGTCGACTGCCCCGCCGACGCCGACCGCTCCCCCACGCACATCGAAGCCACGGTCATACGTTTAAGCGAGCTTTTCCACTCAGCTGTCGTCATCGGTTCGCTTGACGACGTCCACCGCGACCGCGACCGTGCCGTCATCTCGGCGGCCGCACAGACTTTTCGCGACTACGACATCGATCCACAGCTCTCTGCGGACTTTGTTCACTCCATGTTGATGGACGTGCCCGACACATCGTGCCACATTGCGCATTTTGAAACATGGGAGCAACTCGACTCGTATATGTGGGGCTCCGCAGCAGTCATCGGCCTTGAGATGATGCCCATCCTAGGCACCCGCACAGGGGTCTCCCGTGAGGAAGCCACTCCCTACGCAGAGCTCCTGGGAAAAGCCTTTCAGGTGACGAATTTCCTCCGCGACATCGCCGAGGATTTTCGCCGTGGCCGTATTTACCTACCACTGAATGAGTGGGAGGCCTTCGGAGTGGGTACCGAGGAGATCGGCTACTGTGCCGCCACGGGACAGACGACCCCGGCGGTACGTCAGGCATTGGCCTTCTTCATCGCTCGCAACCGCGCCCTCTATGCCGAAGCCAGCAGCGGCGTGGACATGTTAGAGGTGCCAGGGCGTCAGGCTATCCGTGCCGCGGAGATTCTCTACTCAGACATTCTCGGCGAAATTGAGCGCATGAACTACAACGTCTTTGCGCAACGCGCTCAAGTGGGACGCGCTCGAAAAGCAAAAATCGCCCTCCCGCTGCTTTTCACAGCAGTGGCCGGGCGATTACGACAGGAGCTATCGCGGGCGTAGGACGGCGGGCGTAGGACGCCGTCCGGGTCTTTACAACGCCATAGCCTGTGCGCGGCGCATTACTTCGCGTGCAAGGTGACCGTGTAGGGCGTCCACCGGACGTCCAGGCAGAGATTCATCTTCGGTGAATAGCCACTCCAGCGTTTCTTCTCGCGTGTAGCCGCCGTCGGCAAGCAATGCGAGTGCGCCAGGTACAAAACGCGCGACCTCGTCATCTTCAAAGAAGCGGGCGGGAATTTGTGCAATGCCGTCGCGGTGGACTGCAATAAGGCGCCCCTCCTGCAGCAACGCGTGAATTCGGGTGACGGTGACGCCAATGAGGTCAGCGGCATCAGGCAGCGCAAGAGTGGGTTCGTCGGCGCTCAGGACATCGTGGCAAGTTGGAATCTTTCTCACACTGGTCACTTTAGCGCGTTGGCCTTGCAGTAGGTACGTCCCCATATACTTATTAGAAGCAACTGATTGGAACAGGGAAGGCTGGTTTATGTCGCAGCTTGTCGAGGGGCAGATTCTCGATGGTCGCTACCGTATCGGAGCCACCATCGCACACGGTGGCATGAGCACCGTGTACTGCGCCACCGATTTGCGGCTCGATCGCAGGGTGGCCGCAAAGGTCATGGATCCGCGTTTTGTCGACGACGAGTCTTTCCGCATCCGCTTCGAACGTGAGGCCCGCGCGGTCGCGCACCTCAATGACGAGTCGCTCGTCAACGTCTACGACCAGGGCACGGACCCGGCGGGGCATGTTTTCCTCATTATGGAATTCGTCGACGGTGGGACCCTCCGCGAGCTGCTCCGTCAGCGCGGTCCGATGCCTCCACATGCAGCTGCCGTCGTAATGCGCTCGGTTTTGCGCGCCCTATCGGTGGCGCATTCCCGCGGCATGGTGCACCGAGATATCAAGCCGGAAAATGTGCTGATTGCCTCGGACGGGCGAGTGAAGCTGGCGGACTTCGGTCTAGTGCGCGCGGCCGCTGATGCCAAGGTGACCTCTAACTCGGTCATCGTCGGCACCGTCGCTTATCTGGCTCCGGAGCAGGTCACGGGTGAATCCATCTCCCCTGCCTCCGATGTGTATGCGGCGGGTATTTTGCTCTTTGAGCTGCTTACCGGCACCACGCCATTCATCGCCGATTCTTCGCTCGGCGTTGCCATGAAGCGATTGAACGAAGATGTCCCGCCACCCTCGGAGCTCATCGACGGCGTTCCCGAGGAGTTCGACGAGTTGGTCGCCCGCGCTTGTTCCCGCAGGCCGGAGGATCGGTTTGAGACGGCCGAGGAATTCGGTGACGCACTCGAAGACATTGCGGACAAACTCGCGCTGCCACCATTCCGCGTGCCATCGCCCGTCAATTCAGCAGCCGCCAACGCTGCCGCCATGGAGGGGCTCACAGAGGACTTCCACCGACCGGGCAACGACCATTTCGATGACAGACACGGCACCGCAGAGACGGCACCCGAGCGCTTCGGTCACGACGGCTATGGCTTCTCGACGGACGCACCCGGTAGCCCCGTTTCTTCCCGACCACCGGGACCACCAAACGTTTTCGATGATTTCGACGACCCGGATGCGGGGCGGACACGCACTTTCGATCGCTATGACGAGTACAACCCCACTGGCTGGGAATCCCCGGAGCCGTCTGGTGGAGCTCTCGTACCAGCCGACGTTCCAGGCGCTCCGGAATATCCGCTGCCGCCGGACACTCAGGGCCCACAGCACCCACAGCATCCGCAGCCGCGATCTGCTCAGACTCAGACGCCTAAGAGCCGTCGAGCTACCCGACAGCGGACGCGCCGTGGATGTGCATTGTGGCTGATTATCGCCCTGGTTGCCACGTTGGGCATGGGGCTTGGCGCATGGTGGCTGGGCTCTGGCCGTTACGGCGAAGTGCCCTCTATCACTGGGCTGTCGCAACCACAGGCGATGACCGCAATCAGTGAGGCGGGCTTTGAACCGGTGGTTGATGAGCGCTACGACAACGATGTCGCAGTGTCCCAGATTATTGGCTCGGACCCCCTGGCTGGAGCGCGGGTTGTCCGCGGTGATGATGTTCGCGTGCTGGTCAGCCTCGGCCGCCCGACAGTGCCCGCATATCCCGCGAACCACTCAAAGGAAGTATTCAGCGCTGCCCTAGCTAAGCGGACGTTGAAAGAAGAGGTCGGAGACCCCGTCTTTTCCGATGATGTCTCCACCGGCGGCTTGGTCTTTGCGGTTCCTGCTCCAGGACAGACCGTCGAAGTTGGCTCGGTTGTGACTGTGCATTACTCCAAGGGGCCAGCACCGGTGAAGGTGCCAAAAATCGTGGGCCTTCAAGAGGATGAAGCTCGTGAGCTGTTGAGTAAGGCCGGACTGGAAGTCCGGGAGGTATCGGCGGAGTTCTCCTCCTCTGCTGAGCCGGAAGAGGTTCTTTCCGTGTCTCCTGAGGAAGGCACTGGCCTCGAACGCGGTAGTTCTGTGACGTTGACCATTAACAACGGCATCGAAGTGCCCAATGTAGTGGGCAAGTCGGAAGATACTGCTCGCCAAATACTGCAGCGCGAGGGCATTGAGGTAAGCGAAGTAAAGGACGCGTCCTCCTCCTCGCGCGACTACGGCCGTGTCGACGCAGTCTCACCGAGTGCAGGTCGTCTGGTTAACCCCAATGATGCGACTGTCACGCTGACCGTGTCCAGAGCAGTGAAGGTTCCGCAGCTGCTGGGTAAAACTGTTGCGCAGGCACGTCGTGAAGCGGAGAAACAGCATCTTCAGCTCGACATCGACGGCTCTGCGAACGATGACGATCGCATCGTATTGCAGTCACCCCGACCGGGCGCTAAGGCCACGGCGGGTGACAGCATTTCGGTCAGCACTCTGTAAAAAAGTGCGGCGCTCTACTGAGTGCGGTGCTGCACTAGCTGGGCTAGTTGTACCTAGCTGAGCTGGTTGCAACTAGTTGCGCAGCATCTCGGCAACCAGGAAGGCCAGCTCCAGCGACTGCTGAGTGTTCAAACGCGGGTCGCAGGCGGATGCGTAACGGCCTGGCAGATCGACATCGGAAATGTCCTGCGCGCCACCGAGGCACTCAGTGACATCTTCGCCGGTCAGCTCCACGTGGATACCACCCGGGTGCGAGCCGATCGAGCGGTGCACCTCGAAGAAGCCCTGAACTTCGTCGACAATGCGGTCGAAGTGGCGGGTCTTGTAACCATTGGAGGCCGAGTAAGTGTTGCCGTGCATCGGATCGCACTGCCAAATGACCTTATGACCAGAAGCTTCCACAGCCTCAACGATGGGAGGCAGCACGGAGCGAACCTTGTCATTGCCCAGACGCGAAGTCAGGGTCAGGCGACCAGGCTGGAAGAACGGGTCGAGCTTGTCGGCGTAAGCGACAGCCTCCTCCGGCGTGGTGGTCGGGCCAATCTTCACACCGACGGGGTTGCCAATCATGGCAGCCAGGTTGATGTGGAAGTCCTCAATACCACGGGTGCGCTCACCAATCCACAGCTGATGCGCGGAGAGGTTGAACAGCTCCTGATTGCCATCGTTTTCAGACAGGCGCAGCATAGCGCGCTCGTAGTCAACAACCAGTGCCTCATGCGAGCAGTAAATTTGCGCGGTCTGCAGGTTCGAGTCCGCAACACCACAGGCAGCCATGAACCGCAGTGCGTGATCAATCTCGCGTGCCAGGTCCTCGTAGCGGGCACCAGCCGGCGAGTTGCTGACGAACTCACGGTTCCACTCGTGCAGACGATGCAGGTCAGCGGTGCCCGAACCTGTCAGTGCACGTACCAGGTTCATCGCCGCAGACGCATTGGCGTAAGCACGCACCATTCGAGCTGGGTCGTGAACTCGAGCTTCTTCAGTCGGCTCAACGCCGTTGACCATGTCGCCGCGGTAGCTAAGCAAGCCGTCGCCGTCGATGTCCTTCGAGCGCGGCTTAGCGTACTGACCAGCGATACGAGCCATCTTTACAACCGGGGTGGATGCGCCGTAGGTCAGCACAACGGCCATCTGCAGCAAGGTCTTCACATTGGCGCGAATGTGCGGCTCAGTATTGGACTCAAAGGTCTCCGCACAATCACCGCCCTGCAGCAGGAAGGCCTTACCATTAGCGACGTCGGCAAGCTCCTGACGAAGCTTACGAACCTCAGGCGCGACCACAATTGGCGGCACCGATTCGAGAATGCGACGCACGTTAGCAGCGGCGCGGGCATCCCAGCTTGGCTGCTGTAGGGCTTGGCGGGATACGACATCAGCAAAGCGCTCAGCCATGTCGCCGGGAAGCGGTGGCAGATCGGGCAGGTCATCTACAGGGAGATCAATAGTCCAACTCACAGAAGTTCATTGTAGTGCCCCTGCCAGAAGGGTGTTAGTCAGGTCACCAAATATTCGCATTCCGCTGCTTAATCAAGCGGCAACTTCTGGGCAATCTTTTGAAACTTCAGCAGATTGTGCTGGGCATCTGCCAGCGCATCGTGCTTACCTGCAGTCTGTTTTGGTAACCGTGGCTTGCCCGCCATCTCCCAGTACTGCTTGAGTTCACGGGTATAGCGCGGCATGAACTGCGGCAGCTTGGTCATATCGCCCCAAAGCTGCACCAACGCAATATGGTCGTAGGCGCCTACCCAGGCCCACAGCTCTGGACTGCCCGTACCGGGTTCGGTGAAAAATGCCAGCAGTTCCTCGCGGATCGTGTCCCGGTTCTTCCACAGCGGAGATGAGGGATTGGGCAGCTGATTGAGCACATTGGCCCGCACCCACGGCCCAGCCTTGCTCTCGTTGAACTCGGTAGACACCGCGTAGTACTCGCGGCCGTCCTCAGCTACGACACCGATGGAGACAAGATCAATAGTCTTGCCGTCTTCAATAAACTCGGTGTCATAAAAATAACGCACGGTGTGGAATCCTCTCCAGCCTCGGCCTCGCGTCGGCTACCTCGCGACCAAAAGACCGCGGAGCCCTACCGAGCAAATCTTCCCCATGCACCGAATCGCCTTAGGAAGTGTGCAGCCCCACTGTCGCGAAAACTATCTGCGCCTTATTATTCTAGCGAGCGCGTCGGAACCAGCGACGAGGGGTCGGCTTCGGCCCCGGAGCCGGAAAAGTCAGCTCTCCCCCCGGCTCGGTTCCCGCTGGATAGCCGTTGCCGGCCTCCAAGGACTTCTTCACATCAGTCGCATAGGCATCGACATATTCCTGACCCGAAAGCTTCTGAATTTCCTTAATCAGGTCATCCGTCAGTGCCCTGGCCGCTTCATACTCATCGCTGTACTTGGCTTTGTACTCCGACGGATCAATCGGATCGCCGATAATCGTGCCCACCTTCACCGGACGAGGAATCCACGAGCCAATCGGGTTGGCCTTCTCCGTATCAATCATCGCCATTGGGAACACCGGCACACCGGCCTCCAGTGCTACACGTGCCGCACCGGTTTTCCCGCGGTACAGTCGACCATCCGGACTACGAGTGCCCTCCAAAGAAATGCCCAGCAGATCACCGCGTGACAGCACCTTCAAGCCTGCATTCAGCGCATCGCGGGCTGCATCACCAGAGGTACGGTCAATCGGCACCTGCCCCACCGAGGAGAAGAAGAACTTCTGAATACCGCCGACAAAGCCCGGCGTGGTGAAGTACTCTGCCTTCGCCAGGAACGTCAGCTGACGGCGGCAGACCAGTGGGAAGAAAAAGTGATCCATCACAGCAAGGTGGTTCGACGCCATCAGCGCTGGACCTTCCTGAGGAATCTTCTCACCACCGATGTAATACGGGCGATTATAAATCCGCAGCCAAGGGCCAATGAGGATGTACTTAAAGAACTTGTACCAGCGATTATTCACAGTTTAAAACTATACAGGTTCACGTGGCCCGGCGATCCATCTCCGCAGCCATTCCCCCACCTTTTCGCGGGCGAATTCCCCTGCAATCCCCCCAATTGACGCTTTACGACGATGCCGCACCCTCGGCAGCCACAACGCTGCGCGCAATATCCGCCGCACCGATCAACCCAGCATCCGCACCTAGTTCAGCGACCCGCACATCCGCTACCGGACGATAGCCAGTACCGGTGAGATTGCGGGCAAACTCGGCCTTGGCCTTGTCCAGGTATAGATCAGACGCCGAGGCAACACCGCCACCGATAACAATCAATTCCGGATCAAAGACATCGCCCACCATCGACAGGCCACGCCCCAGCCAGGTAGCAAAGTCATCAATCGCAGCTAGAGCCAATTCATCCCCCTGGCGAGCAGCCGAGACGACATCGGTACCAGTTACCGAGCCGGCCACGAGCCCGTCGGTAAGCCGCGAGAAGTAGCGACCGGATCCAGAGAGTTCCTGAGCGGTGGTAACCAACGCCGTACCCGAGCAGTAACGCTCCAAGCAACCACGCTTTCCGCAGGAGCAAGGACGACCATCCGGCACAACGGTGAGGTGGCCGAATTCCGGCGCCGTGCCGTACGCGCCACGGTAAATCTCACCACCCTGCATCATCGCGCCGCCGATTCCCGTACCCAGCGCAAACAGCACCCAATTATCCGCACCGCGAGCCGCACCAAAGCGATACTCACCCCAGGCGGCCGAGTTGGCATCGTGCTCAAGCTGCAGCGGACATGGGAGAAGCAAGGATAAACGCTTGACGACGTTCGCATCGCGCCACGGCAGATGCGGGGCAAAACGAACCGTCTGGCGGTCAGAATCCAAAAAACCAGCTACAGCTAAACCGATGGCGCTGACATCTGGAAAGCGTTCAACCAAGCGCTCGGATGTCTGGACAATGCCACGTTCAATGGCATCCACACTGCCGTCAGAACTAGTCTGAACTCGATACAGCACCTGCCCATCAGCGCTGACCACTGCAGCGCGCAGGTTTGTTCCACCAATATCAAAACCGATAGCCGGGCGATCAGCGGCGTCGGACTCGTCTGAGCTCGGATGAATCGGAATATCGGTGGACATAACAGTTGATTATAAAGGGATTGCGCAGGTTCGGAGAATTCGGCGAGCCCGAGCAGCCATGACCTCCCAGGTCCACGACTGCACAACATGCTCCCGACCACAGGCTCCCATCGCCGCCGCGCGCTCCGGATTATCCAAAATCTCAACCAGCCCGGTGGCGACGCTGCGCTTCGAGGCCCCGTCGACAACGATGCCAGTTTCGCCATCGATAACTGTCTCCGGGGCGCCACCAGACTTGCCAGCTATGACAGGGACACCGCAGGCCTGTGCTTCCAAGTAGACAATGCCGAGGCCTTCTACATCGAGGCCACGTCCGCGGGTTCGGGCGGGCATGGCAAAAATGCTGGCCGCATTGTAATAGGCGGGGAGGTCATCATAAGAGACCTTGCCGGCAAAAATGACCTGCTCGGAGACCCCGAGCTTTACTGCCAGCTTTTTCAATTCTCGGTTCAACGGACCAACACCCACGATCAGCAACCTGGCATCCGGGTGCTGCTCAAGAACCTTAGGCATGCTGCGAATCAGCATATCTTGGCCTTTTCGGCGCACTAGCCGAGAAATACAGACGATAAGCGGCTGAGACTCACCGATTCCGTGGTGCTGCCGGATCTTCTGTCCCGCCTCGGGGTCCGGAGAAAATCGCTCGATATCGACACCGGAAGGCAGGCGTTCAAATGCTGTTTGCGGACCAAAGGCTGCCGCAAATCGACCACGGGTGTAGCGGGAAATATAGGTCACAACATCGGAGCTCTTACCAATGCGCCTCAGCATCTGGCGGGCCAAAGGCAGCATCGACCAGCCCACTTCATGTCCGTGAGTGGTAGCAACGATGCGGGTGGCACCTGCGCGACGGCATGCGTCGGCAAGCAAACCAAGTGGCGCGGCGGCACCAAACCATACGGTGTCAATGCGTTCGGTGCGAATAATCTGAGCGGCGCGACGAGCTACGTGCGGCAGTGGCAGCAGCACGGAATCACGCATGCGGTAAACACGGTACGGTAGCGACTCGTCGTAGGCGCGGAGCTTTTCCTTCGGAGCTCGCGAGGACGCGAGGACTACGAGGTTCTCCGGATCCAAACGAGCACAGAAATCACGCAGGTAGGACTCGATTCCACCATCGCGAGGCGGGAAGTCATTCGTAATGAGCAGTACGCGCGCAGACATGGAGCCGAGTTTATCTACCTTGACTAAAAGGACGCGAGGTCACCTGCCGCTAGTTAGAAGCGGACAGCGCCTTGGTACGGGCCCCCCTGGTCGATGGAAACGACCTGGACTGGAATACCGTAGTCGGAAGCATGGACAATCTGACCATTGCCGATGTACATGCCCACGTGCGTGATTCCCGGGTAGTAACCGATGATGTCGCCCGGCTGCAGCTGGTCGCGGCTCACCGGAGTACCACCGGCGAGCTGCGCCTGCGAGGTCCGCGGGATGGACTTACCAATCTGCTGGTACGCCCAGTACATCAGACCCGAGCAATCGAACTCAGAGGGACCAGCAGCTCCCCACGAGTACGGGGAGCCCAGCTTCGACAGAGCGGCATCAACTGCGGCGGAAGATCCGAGCAGTTTGTCCAACCCTTCGGTAATTGGGTTGTTCTTGGAAATCCAAATTTCCCGCTGTTCGGGGCTCAGCGATTCAACCATGGACTTGACATGCTCGGCGCGCTCATCAAATTCGGCGCTGCGCTTGTCCAAATCATCGCGGCGCTTGGCCAGGTCATCGAGCTGCTTGCGGATATCGTCCTGCAGACGCAGCGCATTGGCCTTACCATCCTCGGCATCCTTGCGGGCTTGCACCGCACGGCTGACAACTTCATCGTTGTCGCGGAACATCTTGTTGATGTAACCGGCACGGTCGATAGCGTCCTGAGCACTGGCAGATCCCAGGGCGGCCGACAATGGGTCGACGATTTCACCACGCATCCGCTTCTTCGCGAAGTAAGAAATCTCACCAGAGAGCGCCTTGAGGTCATCCTGTGCTCGGAGAACCTGATCCTCAGAGTGCTTCAGCTCCCCCTCGGCGTGCCGGAGTTCCTCTTCCTTGGCCTGAACCTGGGAATCCAGCTCGGTAACTTCCTCAGAAACCGCTTCGGTATCCCGAGAAATCTTCTCCAGCTCTGCAATAATGCCGTCTGCAGTAGCCAGATCCGGGGCTGGCTGTTCATCCTGTGCAGAGGCAATCGGCGCCAAACCTACGGCGCCAAAGGTTAGCCCAGTCACGACCGTAAGCCCGACTACACCGCGACGAGAGTTGTGGCGACGACGAGAGACACGGTGACGCGACAAATCCAAACCCTTTTCAAGTTGTGTATTCAAATTTCTTCCCCGAAAAACAAAACATCAAACCACTTGACGCATTCGAGCAAATTGTAGCAGCCTTGCCGCGGAACAACACACCGACAAACCGCCAGCGCAAAGGGGTATCCAAAGGGAGTAACCAGGATAGCCCTTCGACTCCACGCATTGCGTAACCGCAGTAGAAAAACAAAAAATGAGGCGAGCGCCCCTATAGTGCTTTACGACGCGCATAGCGTCAGCACCCGGGCGCTCGCCTCAGTGCCCCCTCGGTAAAAAGAGAGCCAAGGCTCTGCGGGGTATCAAGGCCCCGCAGGTTGTCATCCGTTCAAACAGATTAGAAGCGGACGAAGTTGTGAACCGGCATGTAGTTCATCGGAGCTTCCTTGACGACATCGCCGGACTGCGGAGCGTGAATCACGTTGCCGTTGCCGGAGAAGATGCCGACGTGGGTAGCGCCAGAGTAGAAGGAAACGATGTCACCCAGTGCCGGGCTGGAGACCGCGGTACCCTGGGAAGCCTGCGCCTGGGAGGTACGCGGGATCGACTTACCGACCTGCTGGTATGCCCAGGAGGTCAGACCGGAGCAGTCGAAAGAGTTCGGACCGGTAGCGCCCCACACATACGGGGAACCGATCTTGGAACGTGCAGCGGAGACGATAGCCGAACCAGTGGACGGTGCTGCAACGTTTGCAACGCTGCCGGAGGTAACCTCACCTGCGATGTCGTTGAACTTGCCAACAACATCCTGCATACCTGCAACCTGCGGGGTATCGAAGCCGTTCAGTGCGCCCTGGATGTCGTTCAGCGGGTTAGCGTTAGCGGTCGGAACTGCGAGAGCGGTAACGCCGGCGACAGTTGCGCCAAATGCGACTGCGTTGCGTGCAAAGTTAGAACGGCGGTGGTGCTTGCCCATTGTTTTGAAACTCCAAAATCTTCCTGTTTAGCCGACCGGGTTAGCTGACGGGTTCGGAAGAATGGAAGACTTCCTACCCTCCGGGATTTCCCTTTGGGATTCACCCCATGGTTCGAGGTGGGTCCCCGGCTCGAATCCCCTGAGGCTCTCACTACTTAGACCCTCAGGACCTTCGATAAGGCTCTGTGTTTTCTTATCAATGACCGGCACCAACTCAGTGGCCCCGTTTCAATGTCTCGATAAGGTTACGAAATGGCATCAAGTTTTGTCTAGCCGTTTGCCCAGAAAACCGCTCGAGGCCCGGTTGTTACCATCGATAGAACTAAACCGTTACCAAGCTGTTACAACTAGACACTCCCCCTATAGCGGAATAGTAACAGTTTGATAAACACGTCACTACCTGGCATTTTGAAGTCCGCCGAGAACTTTACACTTAACGCCTTAAAGTCGACACATTTTTATCGCGGGCTCAAAACGTGTTTTATGTCACACTCCAGCTTGCAACAGCTCAATTTACTCAAGTTTCACAGTTTTAACACCACTAGGAGCGCTCAGAATAGGATTATTGACGTGGATTCAGGACAACAGCACTTCCCTCTCGAAGGCACCGTCGATGATTCTCTTTTCAACACCACCTTTGTCGTCGTAGACCTGGAAACGACCGGATTGAAGGCCAAAAACGACCACATCATTGAAATTGGGGCCATCAAAACCCGTGGCGGTAAGACAATTGGCACCTTTTCCAGCTTCATCGACCCCGGTATGGAGATCCCTGACCACATCACATCTCTGACCGGCATCACTACCGCCGATGTTGAAACCGCCCCACAGCTCGGCACAGTTATTACTCAGTTCCTCGAATTTGCCCGGGGAAGCGTCTGGGTTGCGCATAATGCCAAGTTCGATATTGGATTCCTCCGCCAGGCTTGCACAGATTTGGGCCTAGATTGGCCGAGCCCCAGTGTCGTAGACACTCTCACGTTGGCGCGTCGCGTCCTCGACCGCTCACAAGTTGGCAGTTTCAAGCTCTCACAGCTCGCACGGTACGTCGGTTCTCCGAATCGCCCCACCCACCGGGCGCTTGACGACGCAATCGCAACCGTCGACGTCCTTCACTACCTCATGGAGAGACTAGCTGGCGATGAAGTACAAACAGCGTCCGAGCTAGTACACTACTCGCCCACCGTCGCTCCAGAGATTCGTGCTAAACGGCACCTTGCCGATGGAGCTCCGCACACCCCTGGTGTCTATGTTTTTCGGTCAAGAAATGACGACCCCTTATATATAGGTACAGCTCTCGATTTGCGACGTAGACTTCTGCAGTATTTCAACGGCACTGATTCTCGTCGCAAGATTACGGAAATGGTCTCTCTAGCCGAACGCGTCGAGATCATCGAGTGCCCGCACGGCTTCGCTGCAGAAATCCGCGAGGCTCGTCTGATTTCTGCACTCCGTCCGCCCTACAACCGACAACGCACCGAACCAACCCGCGGCTGGTACATCGTCCCCACTAGCCCCGGTCGGCCTGCCAAAATTAGCCGGACAGTCACCGACGCCCGCAGCCTAGGTCCGTTCCGCACGCGCGACACCGCTACTGCCATCCGCGACAGGTTCTCCGCGCTTAACGACGACTTTGCGATGACAACCGCCCAGATCTCCACCACCGGCGCCGACGAGATCGCAGACATGATCGCAGAGATATCAGCACTTGCCGAAGCACACCGCTTCCAACGCGCGGCAGTGCAGCGTGACCGCACCGCGGAGTTCATTATCAGCTTGGACAAGCAGCAGCGTTTGAGCATGCTTGCCGCCATCCCATCTCTGCAAGCCGCTTTCCCCGATGGCAATGGCGGCTGGCATCTAGCGGAAATTCGCTACGGCAGGTTGGCCGGCGCCAGCACCGCACCACGTGGCGCGGATATGAACTACATCATCGACCTCATGGAGAGTTCGGCCCAAACAGTCACTCCAGATGACTCCTTATATAAAGGAGCATCAATTGATGAACTCAGTATTATCTGGAAATGGCTGCAGCGCCCGGAGGTACGAATAAAGCCCACCGGAGGCGAGTTTTCCTACCCTAGGCTGGGCGCAGGAAAATACCTTCAGTGGGCAATTGACGCGCAGCAAGCACGTCGTGAAGCGCGACGCGAACCTTAACCCTTCATCGCCGCGGTAAGGATGTCCAAGCACAGCCCCGACTGGAGCGTTTCCTTGACCTCTTCAATGGAGTCGGCCATAGCTTCCTTTAGTGGACGTCCACTCAGACCACGCGAAATGGCGATTGCGGCGGCGGAGTTAAGGATGACTGCATCGCGAATCGGGCCTTCGAGCTCGCCAGCCCAAATGCGACGTGCAACATCAGCGTTGTAAGCAGGGTCACCGCCACGCAGCGCGTCAATTTCGGAGTACTCCATGCCATAGTCATGTGGATCGATGACATCTTCGGCAACTCCACCGTTTTCCACAATAAAGACCTTGGTGGGGCCAGTAACGGTAATCTCGTCGAGGCCATCGCTTCCGCGAACCACCAGCGCGCGCTGACCACGGCGGGCGAAGGTGTCCGCCATCGTCTCCATCTGATCTTCGAAGGCACAGCCAATCAAGCTCGCCTGCGGGCGTGCTGGATTCGTCAGCGGCCCCAACAGGTTGAAGACTGTCGGAACCGCTAGCTCCTTACGCACCGGTCCAGCGAAGCGCATGGCCGGATGAAAGCGAGCGGCAAAGAGGAAGCGCACGTAGAAATCCGGATGTTCCGGAGAAGTAACGAGACCGTTCTCAATGTCGATGCCAAAGGCCTCCAGCATGTCAGCTCCGCCCGACTTCGAGGAAGCCGCGCGGTTACCGTGCTTGAGCACCGGCACACCGCTGGCCGCGATAACAATCATGGACATCGTGGAGATGTTGACGGTATTTGCGCCATCACCACCGGTGCCGACGATATCGACTGCACCGCGCTCAATAACACCGGCGAGCTGTGGATCATGAACTGGGCGGGCAAATGAAAGCATACCCTCAGCCGCAGCATCGAGCTCGGCAGCCGTAATCCCCTTGGCGAGGAGACCGAAAGCAAACGTTGCGGTCTGCACGTCCCCGGAAGCACCGGACATGATCTGATCCATGGCGAATCGAATGCCCTCACCGGAAACTTCGCGGCCAGCGCCAATCGTGGAGAGAACATGGCGCCAGTTTTCGACCGCCCTCTTATCGCCGATCTCGCTCATCGCCACTCCCTTCCACTAGATAGTCGAGTCTGTATTCGTACTTTATTAATACAACTGCACCTAGGTTCTGCTGGCTATCCCGCCCACCAGGCGCACCACATCACAGGGCTGTTGAAAAAATCCCACCGTGCTGTACGTAATAAGACAAGATACCTCCCCCATATATCCAGCGCATCACCAGGTCCACCTTTTGCGTTCACCGAAAATCTCACCCCCATTGGGGCAACTGGAAAAATACGATATTAAACAGAGCCGAACCTGCGATAAACTAACCGACAGCCGATGCCGCAGTATCGCTAACCCAGGTTCACCGGAGGCGAACTTGGCAGTCCAGGGGGATGGACACCACGCACCTCGGCACAACAAAACCCTCGAATTCACCCGCGTCGGATAAAGACACCGGAAAGTTCCCAACAGGGGGAAAAATTAGTGAAATTCTCAGAAACCTTTCCTCGCGACCTGGGATTTTAGGAATTTTTATACAAAAACGGGGGTTGCAACGTGACTACTCCTTAAGAACAGTACATACTGTTAGTTGTGACGAGCGCAGTTGAAAATCAAGGTATGACAGCACCACGTCGTGCTGCGACACTAAACCGACCGAATATGGTCAGTGTCGGCACGATTGTGTTCCTGTCTCAGGAATTAATGTTCTTCGCCGGTCTGTTCGCGATGTACTTCGTGTCACGCGCGAACGGCCAGGGCGATTCGTGGGATTGGGGTACCGGCCACCTCAATGTCCCGTACGCACTATTGATCACCGTGATCCTAGTGTCGTCTTCGTTCACTGCCCAGTGGGGCGTGTTCGCGGCCGAGCGTGGCGACGTTTTCGCACTCCGTAAGTGGTACGCACTGTCTACCGCCCTGGGTGCAATCTTCCTCGTCGGCCAGGCTTACGAGTACTTCACCCTGGTTAGCCACGGTCTGACCATTCAGAACTCCATTTACGGTTCGGTCTTCTTCATCACCACCGGATTCCACGCAGCCCACGTCCTCGCGGGTGTGCTGGCTTTCGTTGTGGTGCTTATCCGTACCTCCAAGGCGAAGTTCACCCCGGCACAGGCCACTGCTGCCATCGTGGTCTCGTACTACTGGCACTTCGTCGACGTCGTGTGGATTGGCCTGTTTATCACCATCTACTTCATCCAGTAGGCCGTATTGGCCGTCCTTTGTTTAGTACGGCCTACAGCCCATCCACTTTCCACGAACAGTATTAAAGGGAAAAAGATGGAAAACACTACCTCCGAAACCAAGGACACCACGTCCTTGGCTGCGGCCCCGAAGTCAAAGGGCCGCCGCAAGATGCGCCGTACTGCCTCCGGCATTATGGCTATGGCTCTCGCCCTCACCGGCGCGGGCTTCCTCGCTAATGCTCTGACCCCTGATGCACAGACGGCTACTGCTCAGCAGGATGAAGCCGCAATGATTCAGCAGGGCAAGGAGCTTTACGACGTTGCTTGTATTACTTGCCACGGCGCCAACCTTCAGGGCGTTAAGGACCGCGGCAAGTCGCTGATCGGCGTCGGCGAAGGCTCGGTTTACTTCCAGGTTCACTCCGGTCGTATGCCGATGCTCCGCAACGAGGCTCAGGCAGCACGTAAGACCCCGCGTTACTCCGAAGAGCAGACGCTGGCTATCGCAGCCTACGTCCAGGCTAATGGCGGCGGCGCCGGCATCGTCCGCGACGAGGACGGCTCCATCGCTATGGAGTCGCTACGCGGTAAGAACGCTGGCCCGAACGGTGAGCTTGACAAGGCTGACGTTGCTCGCGGTTCCGAGCTGTTCCGCCTGAACTGTGCATCCTGCCACAACTTCACCGGTCGTGGCGGCGCACTGTCCAGCGGTAAGTACGCACCGGTCCTGGATCCTGCAAATGAGCAGGAAATCTACCAGGCCATGCTGACCGGCCCGCAGAATATGCCGAAGTTCTCTGACCGCCAGCTGTCTGCTGACGAGAAGAAGGACATCATCGCCTACATCAAGAACGCCAAGGAAACTCCGACCCCGGGTGGTTGGGGCATTGGTGGCATCGGCCCAGTTGCTGAGGGCCTTGTCATGTGGATTGTAGGCATTGTCGCTCTCGTAGCGGCCGCTCTTTGGATTGGATCCCGCCGATGAGTAATAACGAAAACAAGAAGTACAGCTCCGAAGAGCTGTCGAAGATGAGCAATGCGGATCTCGCTCGTCTGGGTGCTGAACTCGATGACGTGACCATTGCTTACCGCAAGGAACGCTTCCCGATTGCCAACGACCCGGCTGAAAAGCGCGCGGCTCGTGGTGTCACCATCTGGCTGGCACTGTCGGTCATTCTTGGCCTGGCATTCATCGCCATCTACCTGTTCTACCCGTGGCACTACAAGGGGCACGGCGAAGAGGGTCTGTGGCTGTACACTATGTACACCCCGCTGCTGGGTATCACCATCGGTGGCTGCATCGTCACCCTGGGTATTGGTGCAGTTAAGTTCACCAAGCGCTTCATTCCGGAAGAGATTTCGGTTCAGCGCCGCCACGATGGTCCGTCCGAAGAGGTCGACCAGAAGACCATCGTTGCCCTGCTGAACGATTCTTGGCAGACCTCCACCCTGGGTCGTCGCTCCGCTATCAAGGGCCTCCTTGGTACCGGCGCCGTCCTGGCTGGTATCGGCATGATCCTTCCGCTTGGCGGCATGATTAAGAACCCGTGGAAGCCACGCCACGACGTTGACGTCACTGGTGACGGCACCCTGTGGACCACTGGCTGGACTCTCGTCGAGAAGGGCCACAAGGTTTACCTGGGTCGCGACACCGGCGCTATCGCTGAAGAGGGCGTACACGGCTACACCACTAAGGGCGTTTCCCGCCTGGTTCGCCTCCGCCCAGAGGACCTGTCCGCAGGTTCCATGGAGACCGTCTTCCCTCTTCCGGAGGAGGACGTCAACGACGGCGACAAGTACTCCAAGGATGCTGATGTCTACGAGGCACACATGCACTCGATTCACGGCTCCCGCAACTCGGTCATGCTGATCCGTCTGCGTTCCCAGGACGCTGAAAAGGCAATCCTGCGCAAGGGTCAGGAAGACTTCCACTACGGCGACTACTTCGCCTACTCGAAGATTTGTACACACATCGGTTGCCCGACTTCTCTGTACGAACAGCAGACGAACCGTATTCTCTGCCCATGCCACCAGTCGCAGTTCGATGCACTGCACTACGGCAAGCCGGTCTTCGGTCCAGCTGCTCGCGCTCTTCCAGAGCTGCCGATCAGCGTTGACGAAGAAGGCTACATGTACGCAGAGGGCAACTTCATTGAGCCCGTCGGTCCGGCATTCTGGGAGCGTCAGTCATGAGTAATCCAACGAAACTAGCAACCGCTGCTAAGAATATGGATGACCGCTACACCCTGTCTGGCGGCATGCGTAAGCAGCTCAATAAGGTATTCCCTACCCACTGGTCCTTCCTGCTGGGCGAGATTGCACTCTACTCCTTCGTAGTCCTGCTCTTCTCGGGTGTTTACCTGACTCTGTTCTTCGACCCGTCGATGTCGAAGGTCATTTACGACGGTGCCTACGCGCCGCTCAACGGTGTCGAGATGTCTCGCGCCTACGAGACCGCCCTGCAGATCTCCTTCGAGGTTCGCGGTGGCCTGTTCATTCGCCAGATTCACCACTGGGGTGCTCTGCTGTTCGCCGTGTCCATCATGGCGCACATGTTCCGCATCTTCTTCACCGGCGCATTCCGCAAGCCGCGTGAGGCTAACTGGGTCATCGGTTCCATCCTCCTGCTGCTGTCCGTGGCAGAGGGCTTCATGGGTTACTCCCTGCCGGACGACCTGCTTTCCGGTGTTGGTCTGCGTATTATGTCCGCAATCATCATCGGTCTGCCGATTATCGGCACCTGGCTGCACTGGATGATGTTCAACGGCGACTTCCCGGGTGACATGATTATCCCGCGCCTGTACATTGCACACGTGCTGATTCTCCCGGCCCTGCTGCTGGGTCTGATTGCCGCTCACCTGGCTCTGGTCTGGTACCAGAAGCACACCCAGTTCCCTGGCGCAGGTCGTACCGAGAACAACGTCGTCGGCGTTCGTATTCTCCCGATCTTCGCAGTCAAGTCCGTTTCCTTCGGCCTGATTACGTTCGGCTTCCTGGCGCTATTCGCTGGTATCTTCCAGATCAACGCAATTTGGAACCTTGGCCCGTACAACCCGGCGCAGGTTTCCGCTGGTTCCCAGCCGGATATCTACATGCTGTGGACTGACGGTGCTGCCCGTGTCATGCCGCCGTGGGAGCTTTACTTGGGCTCTTACACGATCCCGGCAGTCTTCTGGGTCGCCCTGCTCTGTGGTGTTCTGGTTGTCCTGCTCTTCGCTTACCCGTTCATCGAGGCGAAGATCACCGGCGACAACGCCCACCACAACCTGCTGCAGCGTCCGCGCGACGTGCCGGTTCGCTCCGGCCTGGGTGCCATGGCTTTGGTCTTCTACACCCTGCTGACTCTGTCCGGTGGTAACGACCTGATCGCATACCACTTCCAGATCTCGCTGAACGTGATGACCTGGGTTGGCCGTATCGGTCTGATCATCCTGCCTCCGATCGCTTACTTCGTCACTTACCGAATCTGCATCGGCCTGCAGCGCTCTGACCGCGCTGTCCTGGAGCACGGCATCGAGACGGGCATCATCAACCAGCTACCTGATGGTTCCTTCATCGAGGTCCACCAGCCACTGGGTCCGGTCGACGAGCACGGCCACGCCGTTCCGCTCGAGTACCAGGGTGCTTACGTCCCGAAGACCATGAACGAACTGGGCGCCGCTGGTAGCCCGGGTCGCGGTAGCTTCTTCAGCCCGGACTCCCCGGAGATCGCCGAAGAGGCAGCTCGTATCGAGCACGAGAACCACGAGCAGCAGGCTCAGATGTTCCGTGACCTCGAAGCTCAAAACGCTGAAGAGCGTCGCCAGCTCGAGCAGTAAAGTTCCGCGGTAGGTTTTCTACTGCGCTCAAATAAGACCACCCCGGTCCGCATCCACTTCGGATGTCGACCGGGGTGGTTTTTGTTACCCAGATTCTTCCGATTTCGCCTTGACCCCACATATGTCGGATACCAAATCTACTGTTTACCAGTACTAAAATGGACATATGTCTACCAGTCCCTCCCCCACCACCGATCTTTCGAGCAACGCCACACAGCTTGTCGCCAACGGTGTCAACTTCGACTACGAGGCCACGCCTGTTTTGCGCGATGTCTCGCTCACGCTTTCCGACGGCGATGTCCTCGGTCTGGTTGGAGACAACGGAGCCGGCAAGTCCACTCTTCTTTGGCTGCTGTCGGGTCGTCGTCGGCCCACGAGCGGTACGGTGACTCATATTGGCACGCGTGTACTCGGCTCTCAGGAACTGGAAGCTCCTTTCGACTCCACGGTGCAAATGCTTATCGATGAAGCCCTCGGCCCCTCGAAACGTCGTTTAGCGGAGTTAGAAGAGGCAGCTGAGGCGATGGCCTTAGCAGAGACCCCAGATGAGTCTAAGGCGGCAGAGAAGGCGTATTCGAAGGCCTTCTCGGACGTCATGGCTCACGATGACTGGAACGCCGAACATAATGCGGAGATTGTGCTCGACCATCTCGGCCTGACCGGTTCTGCTCCGGACGGCGCTCCCCTGACAGAGCAACTAACCACGGAGATTTCCGGCGGGCAGCGGGCGCGGTTGGGGCTCGCGATTACGCTCATTCGAAAGCCAGAGATTCTGCTTCTCGACGAGCCCACCAACCATCTCGATGAACGCGGTCGCCAGCTCGTGATTGACACCATCCAGAACCACCCTGGAGTGGTTGTGGTGGCAACACATGACCGCGACTTCCTGGATGCCGTTTGTACTGTAATTGGAGACTTGGTGCCGGGGCGCCCTGGTATTGGGCTGTTCCGTGGTAATTACTCCGACTACGCGAAGCACCGTCGCCACCAGCGTGAGCTATGGGAGCACCAGTGGCGCTCGGAGGAGCATGAACGCAATCGGTTGGAAGACACCATCGAGAATGGCGCTCGTGAGATCTCACCGGGTCGGGAAATGACGGACAATAACAAGATGGCTTATGACCGCCGTGGCGGTCGTGTAGAGCGGCAAATCGCCCGCCGCGTGCGTTCGGCTAAGCAGCGGCTGGAGGAACTCATTGAGGAAGGTGTGGAGCGTCCACCGGCACTACTGGGCTTTGATGCCCCGTTGACCGCACCCCTACCGACCAAGCGCGCTGCTTCGGGCAGCGATGAAGATTTTCACATCAAGATGCGCGGTGTGGTCGTCCCAGATCGAATTCGGGTTGGTTCACTGACTATTCGTCCCGGCGACAAGGTCGTGATCACCGGCCCTAATGGGGCCGGCAAATCTACTTTGTTTAAGACGATCATGGGGCAAGTTGAGACGCAGGCTGGCGAGGTGCGTATCGGCGAGAACTGTCGAGTAGCCATGCTGGCTCAGGAACAAGACTGGGAAAACCCAAAGAAGTCCGCCCGTGAGTTGTACGACCTTGCGCCCAATGCCCGCGTGCCTCTCGACGACTTTGGATTGCTTAGCCCTGAGGATGCCAATCGACCGGTAGGAAGCCTCTCCATCGGCCAGCAGCGCCGGGTGGCGTTAGCGTTGGTCGTAGCCAATCCGCCGGAGATCTTGCTGCTCGATGAGCCTACGAACCATCTGAGTGTGGATCTAATCGAGCAGGTCCAAGACGCGATCGCATCTGCAGAGGGCACAATTATTGTGATTACCCACGATCACCGCATGATCAACTCGCTCGAAGCGCGTCATCTGCAGGTGACTGACGGTGAGGTCATCGAACTACCTAAGGGGCAGAAACCCGTCGAATTCGCTTGATGCGGAATCATATATTGACTACAGATCCTAACCGACGAGGTAACACCAGTTAGGAATCCCCTCCCACTCGCCCAAACAAAAAAGTCTCTCCCACTAACGCCCTTGTTAGTGGGAGAGACTTTTCGGTTATCTACGACTGTGGTTCAGTCTGATTGCACTCGGACTAGTGCTTCTCCGGCGGAGTGATGTACTGAGTGTTGAGCTTGGTGCCGGAGACGATCAGAATTACCGCGCCAAGGACAATCAGCCAGTAGGCCATGAATGCGATGCCGTAGCCCATGAGGAGGATGCCCATGGTCATCACGAACGGCCAAATCGAGCTAGCGGAGAAGAAACCGAGGGTACCTGCACCGTCGGCAATCTCTGCCTCTTCGAAGTCGGCCGGGGTGATGTCGGAGCGGCGCTCAGTGAAGTGGAAGTATCCACCGAGCATCAGAGTCATCAGAGCTGCGAGGACCAGGCCGGTTGCGCCAGCCCACTCGAGGCGACCCTGGCTTTCGTTGATGACGTTACCGGTGTCCTGGAGGTACTGAGTGCCGAAGATGTAGACGACAGCCATGAACCCCAGGAACACGGTAAGTCCGTAGAAGAGCTTTGCTGCAGACTTCATTTGAGAACTTCCTTTAAGTAAGAATCTTGCTGGGTTTACTTGGCGGTCGCGTTCAGGTCAATGGTGTTAGCACCACGATCACCCATGTCGCGGGTGTCGACACGACCGGAGTTGAACGGCGAAGTGGAGACTGCGAATGCCGGCTCACCGATGTGCTTCAGAGCATCAGCGTTAGTAGCTTCTGGGTTCTCCTGGCGGAACTTGATGTACTCGGTGAATGCCTCACGGGAGACAGCACGAATCTCGAAGTTCATCATTGCGTGGTAGGTACCACACATCTCGGCACAACGGCCAACGAATGCGTTCTTGACCTTGTCGCTCGGGTTGTCCTCTGGTCGGTTGGCAATCTTGTCCGAGTCAATCTTTTCGATCTGGAAGACACGGTTGGACTTGTTAGCCTCCGGGTGCGGGAACACGTCGCGCTTGAAGAGGAACTCCGGAACCCAGAAGGAGTGAATCACGTCAGCGGACGCGAGGTCGAACTGGATTGCAGTGTCTTCCGGAACAACGAGGACCGGAACCTCTTCGGTGGTACCGAGGGTCTCAATCTCGTCGTAGTGCAGGTAGTCGAGGCTCTCCTTGGAGCGTCCGTGAACCGGGTGCTCCTTCTGCTTTGCGCGATCCTCAGCGGACGGAACCTCGTGGCCGCCCTCGGTGAAGAACTGCTCATCAGCCGGCTTCTCAATACGGCCGTTGTATTCCTCGCCGCCCATCAGGTCAGCGGAAATGTTGGCGTAACCGAACTTCCAGTTCCACTGGAAACCGGTGACGTCGACGGTAACTTCCGGATCCTTATACAGGGCAGTGACCTTGTCCTGAGTCTGAACCGTGAAGAAGAACAGAGTCATCACGATCAGAATCGGGAGAATGGTCAGAGACAACTCAACCGGAACGTTGTATGCAGTCTGGCGCGGGAACTCGCCCTTGCCCTTCTTTTCAGCCTTCTTAGCTGTGAAGTTTGCCATCGAGTAAAGGGTAACGCCCCAAACGATGATGCCGATAATCCAAGCTGCAACCCAGGTCCAAACCCAGAAGTTACCCATGGACTGTGCTTCCGGGGTCACACCTTCCGGCCAACCAAAGCGGAGCAGCTTGAAGAAGCCGTTCTCCGGAGGATTAACATCGCAGCCGGCAAGCAAGGCTGCGCTACCGGTGGCAACGCCGAGGACGCCGAGCTTACGGGCGACTCCGAACTTTCTACGCTGATTCACGTGTGTCTGCCTTCCTGATCCACACAATTTTCGATAACCGATTAAGGTTTCGTCCTACCCAAGCAGAGTAGTCGATTCTTAAGCTTTCTCCACAATAAATATGGCTGTGGGGTGCCTTTGAGTATATCTGCCCTAATAAAATACTGAGAAAGACCCGCCTATCGGGGGTGGCATTCTCACCAGTTACACCCTGTTGACGCTCCTAAGTCTATGAATTTTTTAGTGTTTGTGCCACGCGCTGACGCACACACCGTCCCGCGCAACCTTGCCCCGAGCCCTAGACACGGCAAACTCAGACATTCTCGCTTTTCCCCAAAAGGCATTAAAGTAGGTGCAGCATTTCTATGTGGCGCCAATCTGGGGTTCAACCCAGCTACTCAGCCACGCGGCGGTCCTTCACGGCCACCGGTTAAGGCGACAACCAGTCGCGCTGAGCCGCTAGCTACGGAGCCGTCGAAAATCCATTAAGTGACACTAAGCGAAAGGTGCGCGCACGAAGCATGTGTGGTCTTCTCGGAATCCTGGCTGCAAATTCTGACGCAGCGGAGCTCGTTCCCGTTGTCGAAAGGGCCCTGCCCTGCATGCGGCACCGCGGCCCTGACGATGCAGGCACGTGGCACGATGAGGACGCAGTTTTCGGCTTCAACCGCCTATCCATTATTGATATTGCCCACAGCCACCAACCGCTGCAGTGGGGACCAGAGAATCAGCCGAATCGTTACTCCATGACCTTCAACGGCGAAATCTACAATTTCGTCGAACTTCGCGAGCAGCTGGAGAAGAAAGGCTATGCCTTTAATACCTCCGGCGATGGTGAACCTATCGTCGTTGGGTTCCACCACTGGGGAGCGGACGTCGTAAAGCACTTGCGCGGCATGTTCGGCATTGCCATTTGGGACAGCGTCGAGCGCAAGCTTTTCCTGGCGCGCGATCCGTTCGGCATTAAGCCGCTCTACTACGCCACCACAGAGCGTGGCACAATTTTCGGTTCTGAGAAGAAGTCCCTGCTCGAAGCTGCGCCGGAGATGGGCATCGATGCGAAGAAGCTGAATAAGCGCGCACTGGAGCACTACGTCGATCTGCAGTACGTTCCGGAGCCGGAGTCGCTGCACACTGACATTGTTCGTCTGGAGTCGGGTTGCACTGCCATCGTTACGCCTGGTGGCGAAGTTAAGCAGACCCGCTACTTCAAGCCGAATTTCCCGATTCAGCCAGTGGCTAAGGGCGCTGAACAGGATGTTTTTGACCGCATTGCCCGTGCGCTGGAGGACAGCGTCGAGAAGCATATGCGTGCCGACGTCACGGTGGGCTCGTTCCTGTCGGGCGGTATCGACTCCACTGCGATTGCAACTTTGGCTAAGCGCCACAACCCGAACCTGCTGACGTTTACCACTGGCTTCGAGCGCGAGGGCTTCTCCGAGGTCGATGTGGCTGCCGAGTCCGCCGCCGCCATTGGCGTCGAGCACATTGTGAAGGTCGTCTCGCCGGAGGAGTTCGCCGGGGCGATTCCGAAGATTATGTGGTACCTCGATGACCCGGTAGCTGACCCTGCACTGGTGCCGCTGTACTTCGTGGCCGCAGAGGCTCGTAAGCACGTTAAGGTCGTACTGTCCGGTGAGGGCGCAGACGAGCTCTTTGGTGGTTACACCATTTATAAGGAGCCGCTGTCGCTGAAGCCGTTCGACAAGGTTCCATCTCCCCTGCTGCGCGGTCTGGCTAAGGTCGGCGAAGCTCTGCCAGAGGGCATGCGCGGCAAGTCGCTCCTGCAGCGAGGCACTACTCCGCTGGAACAGCGCTACTACGGCAATGCTCGTTCCTTTAACTTTGAGCAGCTGCAGGAAGTGCTGCCGTGGGCCAAGAAGGAATGGGACCACAGCGATGTCACTGCGCCGATTTACGCGCAGTCTGAAGGCTGGGACCCGGTGACTCGGATGCAGCACTTGGATCTGTTCACCTGGTTGCGTGGCGACATTCTGGTCAAGGCGGACAAGATCACCATGGCTAACTCCCTGGAGCTGCGCGTGCCGTTCCTCGACCGTGTGGTCTTCGACGTTGCACAGACGCTGCCGGTGGACATGCGTGTTTCTCACGGCACCACCAAGTACGCACTGCGTCGCGCCATGGAGCAGATTGTTCCGGAGCACGTGCTCAACCGCCGCAAACTGGGCTTCCCGGTGCCGATTCGCCACTGGCTGGCAGGCGACGAACTGCACGGCTGGGCCGAGGACATCATCCGCGAGTCCCAGACCGATGAGTTCATTAATAAGGACGCCGTGCTCAAGATGCTCGCCGAGCACCACCCAACCGAGCGCGACCACTCCCGCCGCCTCTGGACCATCCTTGCTTTCATGGTCTGGCACGGCATCTTCATCGAAGACCGCATTACTCCGGACATCGAGCAGCGCGACTACCCCGTCGAGCTCTAGCTCGCTTTACGACGGTCCCCGCGCCTCAACCCCATCCTGCCCCGGCAGGCTGCCACCATAGCTGGGGCAACCAATAGAAAAGGCTCGGACCTCACTCAGTTAACAAGAGTGAGGTCCGAGCCTTTTACTATCCGACGCTTTTCACAGCGTCTGCTGACAGCTCTGCTCAGCTAATGACTTAGTTGAAGGAGTCACCGCAAGCGCAGGAGCCAGTGGCATTCGGGTTATCGATGGTGAAGCCCTGCTGTTCAATGGTGTCAGCGAAGTCGATGGTGGCACCGGACAGGTACGGAACCGACTGGCGATCAACGACCAGCTTGACGCCACCGAAAACTTCGGCGACATCGCCGTCGAGGCTGCGGTCATCGAAGTAGAGCTGGTAGCGCAGGCCGGCACAGCCGCCCGGAGCCACGGAAATACGCAGTGCCAGGTCGGTGGCACCTTCTTGGTCCAGAAGTGCCTTTGCCTTGGCAGCCGCAGCTTCGGTCAGGGTAACGCCAGTGCTCTGAGCAGTAGTCATAGCGCGTGTCCTCCTTGTTGAAGTGTTTAAGTATGCGAGTCGACCCCAAGGTCGGCTACGTCATTATTTATCACAACCTTACCGACCAGTCTTTAATTCCCAATTCTGGGTTCTCTTTTTCTTTCTCTTTTTCGGAAGTCTCTTTTTGCCGCCACATCGCAACCACACCACGGCTTCCCACGCCACAAGCGCACTCTTCCCGCCTGCCCCTGCGGCGGTCATCCCCAAAACCTCGCCCTTGCCCCGTCCCTGCCCCTCAACCTGCAACCTAATTAGGGAAGCACCTTGAAGACCTTATAATCTGGGGTCGTGAATCTACCGTGGAAAAAGAATGACAAAAAGTCCAAGGCAGCTGAGGCAGCTAACGCTGACGCAACCAACGCCGGAGACGTAGCCACCGACGCGACCGCATCCAGCGGGGCCAAGGGCACCGCTTCGGAGTCTCAGCAGCCCGAGAAGAAGCACAGCGGTGCTTTTACTCCCAAGAAGGGGCGCCCCACTCCGAAGCGCAACGAGGTTGAGCGCGAACGCGGCATCCGCCGTGGCCCGGTCGAGGCGCCGCTGACCGCTAAGGAAGCTCGCCAGCGCCGCAAGGAGCTCAAGGCTTCCATGTCCAAGGAAGAGCTCAAGGCCGCCAAGGCACGCGAGCGAGCAGAGCGACGTGAGCAGCGTCGCATTGCCGACGAGCGCATGGCCGCCGGCGATCCGCGCTACATGCTGCCACGCGACCAGGGCGCTGAGCGCAAGTTTGTCCGCGACTGGGTTGATTCCCGTCGCTTCCTCGCTAACGTGTTCCTCCCGTTCGCGCTGATTCTGCTGCTGATTATGATGATTGGCACTTCCCTGCCGAAGCTGGCCAACATCGCATCTCTCATCGCGATGGTTCTCATCATCGCCCTGATTATCGAGGGCATTTACATCGGCCGCCGTGCCATCAAGTTGACGCGTGAGCGCTTCCCGAAGACCACCGAAGGGGCCTGGGGACTGGGCTTCTACGCTTACTCCCGCGCTTCTCAGCCGCGTCGTCTGCGTACTCCGCGTCCGCAGGTCAACATCGGCGACGAAATCAAGTAGCCTCATCTGCCATGCGCACTTTGGTTCTCGGTGGCGCCCGCTCAGGCAAGTCCTCATGGGCTGAGCACGAGCTGCTGGCCACCGCCGCAGCCTCAACCGGCGGTGCCTCAGATGCTGCAGCCTCAACGGTGTTGCATTACATCGCAACAGCACGGCCCTGGCCCGGTGATAGCGATTTTCACTCCAGGGTCGAGGAGCACCGCATTCGTCGTCAAGCACAGGCAAAAGAGCACGGAGTGGCCTGGCACACGGTTGATGACGTCGATGCGGTGGAAGCTCTCGCGTCGCCGGAGCGGCGCATGCTGCTGGACGATGTCGGCACCTGGCTGACGCACATCATCGACGCGCAGGGGCTGTGGGAGGCGCCGAGGGGCAGCGTCGCGCCGTGGACGCACTCGCTTGTCGACGCCGTGCGCAACTTCCCCGCAGATTCCGACCTGTTCATTGTGTCGCCCGAAGTGGGCTTCGGTGTCATTCCCGAACACCGCTCAGGGCGGCTTTTCCGTGATGAAATTGGCCTTCTCAACCAACAGCTCGCAGCTGTCTGTGATCGTGTTGTCCTAGTTGTGGCTGGCTGCCCCATGGAAGTCAAGGCGGCGAACTAGATTCACTCCACGCCGCTTCCCCTATGACGGTCTGCCTAGCAATGCGAATAGCTGTGCACCAATGGTCGGTAGACAAATCGTTTTCGGGTAGCGTTTGAGAGTATGAACGCGGATTATTTTGGACCGGTAGCACGCCCTGACGAAGAGACTGAACAGGCCGCCCGCGCGCGCCATGAGCAGTTGACTAAACCCGCAGGCTCACTTGGCCGGTTGGAAGAACTCGGCATTTGGATTTCGGCGTGTCAGGGAGAATGCCCTCCGCGTGACCTGGACGATTGTCGTGTTTATGTCTTCGCTGGTGACCACGGTGTTGCCCAGGGCGGGGTGTCCGCGTACCCGTCCGAGGTGTCTATTCAGATGCTTGCCAATATCGAGGCAAAGGGTGCCGGCGTGAACGCTATCGCTGACATCGCGGGAGCCACTGTTACCGGTGTGGACATTTCCCTCGACCACGATGCCGAAGGGCCATACCGTATCCGTCGCAGCTGTGGTTCTATCGACCGCGAGGATGCGATGAGCGAGGAGGAGGTCGATAAGGCCATCCGCACGGGCATCGCGATTGCCGACGCCGCCGTTGATGAAGGCGCTGACCTGCTCATTGCCGGCGACCTGGGCATCGGAAACACCACTCCAGCCGCGGCGCTGATTGGTGCCGTGACCAACTCCGAACCGGTGGTCGTCGTCGGCCGAGGCACTGGCATTGATGACGAGGGGTGGAAGCTCAAGGTCGCTGCCGTACGCGATGCCATGTTCCGCGTGCGTCGCCTGCGCAATGACCCGGTTGAGGTGCTCCGTCGTATTTCCTCGCCGGATATGACCGTGATGGCCGCGTTCTTGGCGCAAGCAGCGGTTCGTCGCACTCCTGTGATTTTGGACGGAGTGGTTGTCACATCCGCTGCTCTGCTGGCTGACCAGCTCGCTCCGGGCGCCCGCGATTGGTGGGTCGCCGGCCACAAGTCGGCAGAGCCCGCGCACGCGCTTGCCCTTCGACACCTGGATAAGGAACCACTTCTCGAATACGGGATGCGTCTTGGCGAAGGCTCCGGCGCCGTCGCTGCCCTACCGCTGGTCAAGTCCGGCGTATCGGTCCTGCGCAACATGGCTACTTTCGCCGACGCAGGCGTAAGCACCAAGGACTAATCGACTTGTCCGACAAAGCCGGCCCGTCTCGCCAGGACAACCTCGACGGCGATCCCTCTGCTCACGGCAATGCCGTCGCTGAGGCCATCACCACTGCCCTGTCCTGGCTCACCATCCTGCCCTTCAAAGGCGCGAGCGTGTTCGACCGCATCACCGGCCGTCGCGCCATCGCCGCACTGCCAGTAGCTGGGCTCGTTCCTGCCGCGGGTGCAGTTCTCATCACGGCGGCGCTGTTCGCAACGTCGTCGTCAGGCACGCCCACGCTTTACGACGTCACCCCGATCCTCGGCGGCACCCTGATTATGGTGGCGGCACAGATGTTGACCCGCGCGATGCACCTGGATGGGCTGGCGGATGTGGCGGATGCCCTCGGCTCGTATAAGCCGCCGGAGGGGGCGCGGGAGGTGCTGCGCGATCCGAGCACCGGCCCAATGGGCGTGGGCTCCATCGTGCTGACGATGTTGACGACGACGACTGCTTTTGCCGTGATTGTGGCTAGTGTGCTGTCGCAGTGGTCTGCTGGTCAGATGTGGCCTGGTGTGGTTGCGCTGTGCTTGCCTTTTGTAGCCTCTCGCGCGGCAGCAACGACTGCCTGCTGGCGCGGCTTTCCGCCTTTTTCGAACAGCGGCTTCGGCTCTCTGACTGCCGGTACTCAGTCCACAGTCACGGTGACCTGCTGGTGGATACTGCTGCTCGCTGTGTCGGGCTGGGTGGTTGGGCTCGTGGGCGTAGTCGCTTGTGCACTGAGCTTTGGCGTTACACTGCTGCTGACGCGGCATTGCGTGAAGAGGTTTGGCGGAGTCAACGGCGACGTGTTTGGTGCAGTCATTGAGATAGCGTGCGCTGTCTGTGCCGTGGCACTTGCCATAGGGTTCTAGCAGGGAAAATGCGCGCATTGCCCCCGTTGGGGTTTTCTTTAAAAAGAACTATTGACGGTCGCTTTGACGCGGACGTATTCTGAGGGCACACCGCCGGGAAGGCGGAGTACAGGAGGCTCGTTTCGGGGCTCGCCCAAATTATTTTGCGCCGACCGTTTGCCGGGGCGCCAAGAACGAGCACACCTTCTAGCCTCCCAGCTAATTAAAAAAGCGCGTCCCGCCGCAGCGATGCACGGGGCGCGCTTTTCTTTGTTGGGGTGGCACTCCCAGGTTTGGGTTCAGTGGGGTTTGGGTTCAGTAGGGGCTAGTGACTGCGATTATGGCTGGCGGCGGTGGGTCGATCCGAGTTACTGACTGCGTTTATGTCAAAAATGGCC
>NZ_JVIP01000004.1:0-28255 GCF_001076435.1 Corynebacterium sp. 401_CJEI | reverse complement strand
TATGACACTTTCAAGCCATTTTTCGGGCCATTTTTGTCATAAACCTAGTCAGTAACTCGGATCAATCCAACGTCACCAGACATAAACGCAGTCAGTAACTCCCACCGACGCCCCGTTCATCACTCGTTCCTATGTATTTTCACTACTGGATCCACAGAGCCTTTCCCCGCTCCCCCAAATGCCCCTTTCACCCCGCGTGGAGCAATTTCGTGGCTGTTAGTCTGTAGAAGTACGAACCTTTTTAACAGCAATGTGAAAGTAGCCCCCAAGTGACGCACCTGGCAACAGCTCTGGCATCAGCCAGCCCCTTTACAGCCAGTCCGCCGTCGGCGACCGCACCACCAGACCAGACATTGGCTTCTGAGTTTGCGTCCGGCGGCGTATCGGCAACATTGAATTCTTTAGATTCCGTTCTTTCTGCCCCGGCAACGATTACCGCCCAAGCAAGCAGCTCCGCAGAGCACGCAACAACGCTCGCAGCTCAAGCAGCTCAAGCAGCCCAATCTGCCCAAACAGTCCAAACCTCCACCAACAGCCTGACCCTCCTTTCGGTCCCGCTGTTGGTCGCGGTTGCCCTGGCGCTGACCCCGCTGTTTGTGAAGCTCCTTGGTCGTCACGCAGGCTGGCCCATCGTCGCGTTTTTTCTCGCGTCGGTGGTCCAGCTTTCGCGTGTAACGGGCGATATTCTCGACGGCACCTCCTTCACCTGGTCCCGCGTCTGGTCCCCGGAACTGAACGCGGCGTTTGCGCTGAAGCTCGATCCCCTCTCCATGGTGTTCAGTTTCTTGGCGCTGTTGGTGGGCTCGATAGTCTTCATCTACTCCACCGCGTATTTGCCGCCGAAGAAATCCGCGATGAGCTTCTACGTCCTGATGACGGCGTTCATGCTGGCGGTTTTGCTCCTCGTGCTTGCCGACGACATCATGCTCCTCTTCATCGGGTGGGAGCTGGTCTCGATGGCGTCGTTCCTGCTCATTGCAAGGTCGGGCTCGTCGGGCGAGCTGGGCTCGTTGCGCACACTCCTGCTGACCTTCACCGGTGGCCTGCTGCTTCTGGCCGCCCTCGGCGGTGCGGTGTGGCTAACCGGTTCCACGAATCTCACCGAGGTTTTGGCTTCGCCTGAGTGGGAGGCCAACCCGGCAGCGCGCAGCCTCATTGCCGCGCTGGTGGCCCTGGGCGCTTTCACGAAGGCAGCTCAGTTCCCCTTCCACGCCTGGCTTCCAGAGGCCATGGCGGCGGCAACTCCCGTCTCGGCTTTCTTGCACGCTGCGGCCGTCGTCAAGGCAGGCGTTTACCTGCTGATGCGTTTTTCCACGGTCTTCGCGGACGTGCGCGTGTGGCAGTTGCTGCTGATCGTCATGGGTATGTGGACGGCTGTTGCCACGGCCTACTTTGCGCTGCAGCAGACTGACCTGAAGAAGCTGATTGCGTACTCGACGGTCTCGCAGTTGGGTTGGATTGTCGCCACGATTGGTGTGGGCACGAAGTTCGCGATTATGGCTGCGGTTGTGCACACCATTGCGCACGCGATGTTTAAGTCTTCGCTGTTCATGATGGCTGGTGTGGTTGATCACCAGGCAGGCACGCGCGATATTCGTCGCCTCGGTCCGCTGTGGAAGCAGATGCCGTGGAGCTTTGGCTCGATGATTTTCGGTGCGGCATCGATGGCGGCAATTCCGCCGTTCTTCGGCTTCATGTCGAAGGAAGGCATGCTGACCGCATTCGAAGGTGCGCCGCTCAGCAACACCGGTGTCGTCATTCTGCTGACGGTGGCGGCGATTGGTGCGATTGGTACTTTCGCGTACTCGGCACGTTTGGTGTTCGGTGCATTTGTGGATGGTCCGCGCAACGTGGACCACATCACTGAGGCTCCAATTTCGCTGTGGCTCCCGGCTGCCATCCCTGGCGTGCTTAGCCTTCCAGCCGCCTTCGCTGCCGGCGCTATTTTGAACCGCCCGCTGGACCGCGTGGCCGATACGGTCGGTCAGCTTCCGGCTGGCACGACTCAGGAATCACACTTGAGCCTGTGGCACGGCGTGAATGTGCCGCTGATTATCTCTGTGATTGTGCTGGCTGTCGGCGTGGGCTTCATCTTCGCTCGTGCCCGCGTAGGCGCCGTCATGGCAGACCGCAAGCTCTTCCCGTTCACTGGTGTGGAGGCAATCAACGCGTCGCTGAGCGTCTCGCAGCGTGTGGGGCGCGCGATGGGCAAGGTGGCGCGTTCGCATCAGCCATCGCGTCACCTGTTGCCGCTGCTTGGTTTGCTCGCGGTGTACGCCCTGGTTATTGCAATCGCTCCGGGTGTCGGGGGCGCTCCGGTGCTGCCGAAGATCGACGGCATCGATCACCTGACCGATCTGATTCCGCTGGTTGTTGTCGTGATTGGCGTGTGGGCCACGCTTCGGGCGAAGAACCGTTTGCAGGCGGCTGTGCTGCTCGGCGTCACCGGTGTTGGTGTCACGCTGCAGATTCTCCTGCTGGGCGCACCGGATGTGGCATTGACGCAGTTCATGGTGGAAATCCTGACTGTCGTGCTGATGATGCTGGTGCTGCGCTTCCAGCCGCGTGCGTTCTCTGAGACCTCGAAGAACCGCCGTGCCTCGGCGGCGGTTGTGGCAGTTGCCGTGGGCTTGGCTACGTTCGGCGCGGTGTGGTTCCTCACTGGCCGTCGTCAGATGCCTGAGGTCGCGCAGTGGTACATCGATAACACTGAGAAGGTCACGGGCGAGACCAACATTGTCAATGTGATCCTGGTTGAGTTCCGTGCTTTCGATACCATGGGTGAGCTGGCGGTTCTCGGTATGGCGGGTGTCGCGATGGCGGCGGTTGTCACGTCTATGCCTCGCTTCCCGCACCTGCTCGATCAGCCTTCCCCGCTTGCGGAGCCCGCTCTGAACTCCATCATGATGCGTTGGCTGGTCCGCTGGTTGGCTCCGCTTCTGTTCGCCCTGTCCGCTGTGGTTCTCTACCGCGGCGGTACCGCTCCGGGCGGCGGCTTCAACGCGGCGCTGATTGGCGCCGCTGCCGTCATGCTGATTTACCTGTCCAAGGACCGCGACGAGCTGGTCTTTGGCGAGAAGATCCCGGCAGTGCTCAGCGCTGCGGGTGTCATCACGGCTATCGGCACGGGCTTCATCGGTTTCGCCAAGGGGTCGTTCTTGGCACCGCTGTACGGCGAGTTCCTGGGTCAGCACCTCACCACGGCATTGCTTTTCGACGTCGGCGTGTACCTGGCCGTCATCGGCATTGTGGCAACCGCGCTGAATCTCCTGGGCGGCCCGAACCGTCCTGGTGTGACCGGGTCGGACGATGTGATGCAGGATCTCTACTCAGACCGCTCAAGCTTGCGGGTGCCGCCGGAGATGGGCGTGTTCGCCTCAGAAGCGGAGAGCGCTCCAGCCCCCGCCCCAGCTCATGCCACCGTTGAGGAGGCCAAGAAGTGATTATCGCCATCATGGCTGCCGTCCTCGCAGGCGGTGGCACGTACCTGGTGCTACAGCGCGGCATGCTGCGCACCATCATCGGTATGACTCTGATTTCCCATGCCGCCAACCTGATTATTTTGTCCACGGGTGTCGGCGCCTGGCGCGGCGAACCGCTGCTGGGCAACGAGACCACTGCGGGCGCTGGCGCTGCCGAGCAGATGGCTGACCCGCTGCCGCAGGCATTCGTGCTGACGGCCATCGTGATTACCATGGCCGTCACCGCGTTCATGCTGGCTCTGTCTGGTTTGGGCCGCGATGACGACACTCGTATCCATGAGGACCGCGAGGCTATGCGACAGCTGTCGACGGCTGGTCGTCGTGCGGGTAAGCACATTCCGTCGGACTCGGATTCCACGGTCACCGGCACCCCAGGGGTCTCTCCGGCTCCGAATAAGTTCCCGCGCGAGACCCCATACGGCGGTGACGAGAAATGGTAGAAGCCTCTGCAATGACCTCTGCAATGTCCACTTCAACTCTGTCTTCGCTACTGCCGCTGTTTGCGGCACTGCCGCTGATTCTGTCGGCGGTCGCAGCCATCCTGCCGAAGCTGTGGATGCGCGCGACTATGGGCATCGCCATTCCGACCCTGTCGTCACTGGCTGCATTTTGGGTGATGTTCTACGTCGCTGAAAACGGCCCGGTCGGCCACGGTGTGGGCGCGTTCCCCGGTGGTATCTCGATTCCTTTCTTGGCGGACACGTTCTCCATGCTGATGCTGGGTGTGGCCGCGGCTGTGGTTGCCATCGGTAACTGGTTCGCCCACGTCGCGGGCGAAAACACTTCGCGGTTCTTCCCCTCCCTGACGCTGATGATGTTGTCCGGTATGTCGGGCGCTTTCCTGACTGCCGATTTGTTCAACTTCTTCGTGTTCATGGAGGTCATGCTGCTGCCCTCCTACGGTTTGATTGCAGTAACCGGTACCTGGCACCGCCTGGCCGCTGGCCGTAGCTTTGTGCTGGTCAATCTCTTGACCTCTACGGTGCTGCTCATCGGTGTCACGCTGGTCTATGGCTCGGCGGGCAATGTGAACATCGCAATGCTGGCCAACATGGCCAGCGAGGGCGGCCCCGGCGGCACGGGTGTGGTCGCGCTGGGCATTGTCATCATTGCGCTGTGTGTGAAGGCTGGTTTGGTTCCGGCGCACACGTGGCTGCCGAGGACGTACCCGTCGACAAGCCCTGCGGTGATGGCGCTGTTCTCTGCGGTGCATACAAAGGTTGCGGTGTACATGCTCTTCCGCATCTACGTCGTGATTGTGGGCATGAACCCCTCCTGGCACTGGCCGATCATTATCATCATGGCGATCTCGATGCTGGTCGGCGCGTTTGCTGGGCTTGCGGAGAACACCATGCGTGAGGTGCTGGCCTACCAGATGGTCACGGGTATGCCGTTCATTCTGATTGTGCTGGCGTTCACGGACGCTAACGACGGGGGCGGCGCCAAGGCGGCGCTGGCTGCGGGTATTTTCTACGCAATCCACCACATGGTGACTGTCGGCGCCCTCATTCTGGGCTCCGGCGCAGTGGAAGAGACCTACGGTACGGGT
This sequence comes from Corynebacterium sp. 401_CJEI, assembly GCF_001076435.1. Lineage (NCBI taxonomy): Bacteria > Bacillati > Actinomycetota > Actinomycetes > Mycobacteriales > Corynebacteriaceae > Corynebacterium > Corynebacterium sp. 401_CJEI. The sequence goes on along the minus strand of NZ_JVIP01000004.1, from coordinate 23,224 downwards.
ACGCTCTCTAGGCTTTCGGGGCTTGCTCGCCGCGACCAGGCGGTCGCCTGGGTGATGGCGGCAATGAGCTTCTCCATTGTGGGCTTCCCGCCGTTTTCCGGCGTGTGGGGCAAGGTGGGCATTGTCTTTGCCTCTGCCGCTACTGGCGATGCCCGCTCGATCGTTGCGATCACCGCAATCATCGTTGCCTCGCTGGGCTCGCTGCTGGCCATGATTCGCCTGTGGCGCGCGGTCTTCTGGGGCCGACCGATGCAGGGTGTGGATGATTCTGTTCGAGTTCCGGGTGCGCTGGTTGCGCCGTCCGCCATGCTGGCAATTGTTTCTGTGGCCATGTTCGTCGCGGTCGGCGCCGTCACTTGGGCGACCACCGGCGCGGCTGATGCGCTGCTGAATATTGATGGCTACCGCGAGGCGACTCTCGGCGGAGTTGAAAACGCCATCGGAGGTATTTACTGATGAAGTTTCTGCATGTTATCCGCTATTCCCTCTGGCTGGTCTGGCAGGTTGTTGTGGCTGCGACGGACGTGATGCTCGATACTCTGCGCCCGAACCAGAAGCAGCAGCCGGTGCTCATTGGACTGCCGCTGCGTGTGAAGTCTGACCTTGAGGTCACTCTCTTTGCCGAGTCCATCACCATGACCCCGGGCACGCTGGTCTGTGGTGCCCGTGAGACCGATGCGGGGCGGTTGTTCATCATCCACGCAATCTTCGGTGCCGACCTGGACGCGCTGTACGACTCCCTCTACGACATGGAGGAGCACCTCGTCCCCCGCCTCCGCGATGTCCCCCGCCCGAAGGCGTTCGTCTTCGAGGAATACAACGCAGACCAGTTCATTGACCCGGATGCCGTCGTCGGTGTTGCCGCTGAGGTCGACCATGGTCTGCCACTGCCGGATGGCATTGCCTCCAATGGCGAAGACAAAGGAGCACGCTCATGAATGACACATTGATCGATCCCACCGCAGTACAGGTAATTAGCGGCATTGGCATTGCTCTGTGTTCAGTGGCGCTGCTTGTGGGCGTGGTGCTGATCTTCCGGGTCAAGGGCAATGTCTCACGCGCAGTGCTTTCCGACGCCGCCTTCTACCCCATGGTGGGAGTGTTCCTCACAACTGCCATGCTGCGGACTACGGCCATTACTTTCGATATTGCAATGCTGGCGGGCTTACTTGGCATTTTGTCGACCGTGGGCCTGGCCCGAGTTATTTCCCGTGGCCGCCGCTAAGACCGATTAAGGACGAATCGCAATATGAGTATCGCTTCAATCCTTGTAACTATCTTGTTTGCCGTGCTGGTCATTGGTGGATCTTTGTACCTGCTTCTGGCGGGTGTGGCCATGTGGCGCTCTAAAGATGCCCTGAGCCGGTTGAACCAGCTTTCGGCCGGAATCATGGTGGGCATCCCCGCGCTGGTGATTGCCAACTTGGTCTTAGAGGCCGACCAGGGAGTCCTGACGTGGGGCAAAACCCTCACCGCCATTCTGGCCATTGTTGCTGTTCTGGTCGTCGCTACCGTCGCCTCCGAAGTACTTGGACGCGCGGTGCTGGGTGCCCGTGACGGCTCCGCTGAGGACTACGCCCCGGAGCGGTAGCTAGCGGCGCGGGAAACGTCCTGAACACACCGTTAGCGGCCAGTTTCACAGCGACCCCTCAGCGCGCTCCAATACCTCCTTTAGGCCACCCGACCTACCCAAAAGGGGGTATATTTCCCCACACTTTTAGCCTCCCATAATGTGACGTACCTCTCATAGGCTATGGCCCGCTCGTTAACCTCGTTTATGCCCCTAAATTGAGTGGCAGTTTTTGCCGTTAACTAAGCTTTGGTTTTCCTTACTTAGGGACACCTTAGTTATCATTTTTGATGAATTCGCCGTTTGCCTGCACCTTTGTGACACCAAGAACAAAACAATCAATGCAATTCCGGTAAATTTTAAGAAAACAACACTCTTGTCATCCGATATTCAGGCAGAGACCGGAGTCGTCCCGACCGACTCAAAACCGCCCTCTTTCCAATATTTTTAGGCGAATTTGAGCGAGCTTTGAGGGACGCAACCGACCGGAAGCGGATCGAGGCACTTATTTTTTCATTGCAGCCCCTTGCCCCATCGGTTAACTTAATTTCTGTGAGTTCGCCAAGAGCGACTCAAAATCTTTACCCCCGAGAACCTAAGGATTTTCTCATGTCCTGCTCCGCAGAAGATATCGCAACCATCCTCGAAGCCCTTCCGGCCGTCACCGTCGAGAGCCCGCTGCCGGCTTTCGAGCAGCTGGCTGGCAACGACGTCAACTTCGCTAACGTTGGCGGCGACCTGAACCTGCCGTTCGGTAACGACTTCCTGGACATCTCCGTCACCGACGACCACTCCACCCACGACTCCCACGACACCGAGGTTTCGGACTTCTTGAACCCGGAGACCACCGTCGACAAGTCCGACCAGCGTAAGTTCGACTTCCTGAACCCGAGCATCTCTGGCATCGGCGCCAAGTAAGCTCCTGGGCTTCATGGCAGGACAATAGCTCCGCCAATCCTTGACACAATAAACCGCCAGTCTCTAAAAAAAGACTGCGGTTTATTGTTCAGTTAAAACCGATATTCTTCATTTCGTTACTGTCTAAAAGGAACACCAAAAATGGACGTCACTCCTATCGTTGAGGTTCTGGAAGCAATGCCTTCCGGCCCGACCGTCAACGTCACCTTCGAGATTAACCCGACCATCGATGGTGACCTGACCCTCCTGGAAACCGGTGACTGGAACGCTCCGTTCGGCCGCGACTTCATGGACATCAACATCACGAACGATCAGTCCACCCACAACGACAACTCCACCCACGTCTCCGGCGTTGAGGCTGATAGTGTCTCCGACGCTGCCGAACAGGGTCGAGAGGTGTCCGAGTCCGCCGAAGAAGCCGACGAGGCTGCAGCTGCTCCGAAGTCGCTTTTCAGCGGCTCCCCGAGCCTGCCGGGCATCGGTGCCTAAAACAGCTCACACTTAGGGTTGTTCCTTAGCCGCCCAAACCGGGCCGGCGTGCAGGCAACCACAAAGCCGTGGCTGTCATGCACAGACAGAAGTTTTAAATAAAGCGTTAGCCCTGCAGATGGTTCAACCATTTGCAGGGCTAACGCTTTTCTATTTACTTTGATCTACCGCGTGACTGTGCAGCTCTACTCTGCGGTTTTACTGCACAGCCCTACGCGGTTGCTTTACTTCGTTGCCTTAAAGCGCTTTTCCACCTCGGCACCGAGCCAGGAATCAACGTTGGTCCAGTACTGGTAGACACGCTGCTCCACCTCTGGGGAAACACCCTGCATGGCACCGACGATGTTGTTTGCCAAGCGATCGCGCTCGGCATCGTCCATCACGTTGCGAACAAGGTCGCCTGGCTGCGAGAAGTCATCATCCTCAGGGTGCTGCACGTAGGCGCCAGCGTAGAACTCTTCGCCCACGCTCTCCCACTGACCAAAGGCACCAGCATCGACCTGGCCGGCGTGACCGGAGCGCACTGGGCAGCCAGCGGCCTTAGCCGCAGCCGCGGTATCGGCCTCCGGGCCGCGAGCGGTGGCGTTGGAGCCGTGAACCGGCAGCTTCGGATCCGAGTAGTAGTACGTGGCCGCACCATCCTGCGAGAAGGAATTCACTGGGCAGCGAGACTGGTTCACCGGCAGCTGATCGCTGTTGACGCCAAGGCGGTAGCGGTGCGCATCAGCGTAGGAGAACACACGCGCCAGCAGCATCTTGTCCGGCGAGAAGCCGACACCCGGGACCGTATTCGACGGTGCGAAGGCGGCCTGCTCAACCTCAGCAAAGAAGTTGCCCGGGTTGCGGTTCAGGGTGAAGTGGCCGACCGGAATCAGCGGGTAGTCCTTCTGGGACCAGGTCTTGGTCAGATCGAACGGGTTCACCTTGTAGCTGGCGGCCTCGTCGTAAGGCATGATCTGCACCTTGACGTCCCAGGTTGGGTAGTCGCCGCGCTCAATTGCCTCGAAGAGATCCTGGCGAGCGTGGTCGGTGTTTTCGCCAACCAGCTCGGCGGCTTCATCATCCGCCAGGAACTCCCAGCCCTGGCGAGTCTTAAAGTGGTACTTAACCCAGAAACGCTCCCCTTCAGCGTTAATCCACTGATAGGTGTGAGAACCGAAGCCATCCATATGACGGAAGTCCTTCGGAATACCGCGGTCACCCATCAAGTAAGTGACCTGGTGAGCGGACTCCGGAGAGGCAGTCCAGAAATCCCACTGCATATTGGCGTCGCGCAAACCTGTGTCCGGCAGGCGCTTCTGAGAGTGGATGAAGTCCGGGAACTTAATGCCATCGCGGATGAAGAACACTGGCGTGTTGTTGCCCACGATGTCGAGGTTGCCCTCTTCGGTGTAGAACTTCAGTGCAAAGCCGCGCACGTCACGCCAGCCATCCGGGGAGCCCTGCTCACCTGCGACAGTAGAGAATCGCGCCAGCATCGGCGTGACCGTGTTCGGCTGGAATACTGCAGCCTTGGTGTACTTGGAGACATCCTCGGTGATGGTCAGTTCACCGAAAGCACCTGCACCCTTAGCGTGAACAACGCGCTCCGGAATGCGCTCGCGGTTGAAGTGCGCGAGCTTTTCCAGCAGGTGGATGTCGTGGAGGTTAATACCTCCCTGTGGGCCATTGGTTAGCGAGTGCTGCTCTGTAGGAACCGGCGCACCGTTGAGGCGAGTGGTCGGACCATTGGAACCTTCATAGAGATTGGACATGGGGATTTCCTCCTAAAGACAGGGGCTAGATGGCAGTCACAACATGCCCTGACGTTTTCCACCCTACACGAAGTTTCATATTTTCCCTATTAGTCTCCCGCGATTGATATGTGGACTTAATTATTAGTCCGATTAGGTTCGCTGTATCAGCCGCAAACACTCGGCCCTAAAAAGGGCAAAATTCCCTCTGCGAAAACCACCCGCAATGACCGTCGAAAAGCACTTACCGCGCTTTCATGCAATACCTATCAGCACTGAATAAAAGGTATAGCCAGCACTACCACTGCCCACGGGGGGGTTAAGGGTAGGATTTCACGCGTACCACGCTGTCAATTTGGATTCTGATCGGATACTTCTGCAGACATGAAAAAACAAGGGAGGGGCGCAAAAGCGCTCACAGTCTTCAAGTACACGCTGGCGTTGCTGGCGACCGTTGCGCTTCTCAAGATCGCATTCTTCCCCGCTAACGACGAGGACTATGCGCAAGCAACCGGTGATTTCTCCCAGCCCACCACGGAGCTATCCCCTCAGCGGATCAATAACACGCAGAAGCTGTCTGCCACCATCGTCCCGGATGAGCCCACCGTGATCCGCGCCAACGCTTCCGGTGAAATCACTGACGCCTATGTCAACAGCGGCGGCAACGCCGTAGAGGGGCAGAACCTGCTTCAGGTGAAGAAGACCTCGGTATCTGAGACTGCCAGCACCTCCGGCGGCGCGGATTCCGATGAAGAAGGCGCCGCAGCCGCCGCACCCGAAACTACCGTGACCTGGGGAAACATCACCGCTAAGGCTTCTGGCACTGTGCAGTGGGATATCGTCATTGGCCAGACGGTTGAGATCGGCCAGGAGATTGGCACGATTTCTCCGAACAGCTTCCACGCCGTAGCACCTATTAAGCCGAGCCAGCTGTACACGCTGGGAGACTCGATTAACAATGGCCGCCTCGCCATCAACGATGGCCCGGCACCGTTTTTGTGTGATTCGGTGAAGACTGTCACTGGAAGTAGCGCGGGCTCGCAGAACACTGGCGCCGGAGATGGTGCTGGCATGGGCGCCGCCGCTGCTGGAAATTCCTCGGGCGGCCCACAGCTGCGCTGTGACATTCCCGCAGATCAGACCGTCTACGAAGGTGTTCCTGCCACGCTGATTCTTGGCAGCGGCACCACCTCGGAGGTCCCGGCACTGCCGGTGACCGCGGTGGAGGGACGCTTCCGCGAAGGTGTCGTCTACGCTCCGGCTAAGGACGGCGGAAAGCCCACCAAAATCAAGGTTGAACTGGGCGCCAACGATGGCACTTTCATTGAGATCAAGCGCGGCCTGAAGGAAGGCCAGCAGGTCTTGGAGTACGTACCTTCCTACAAGGATGAGTCCGCCGGCGACGGCACTGACACCGGCACCGGCGCTGGCGATGGCAGCGACACTGGCTTCGATGAGTCCGGCGATGACGCTGGCTCTGAAAAGTAGGCCCGCGCCATGCTTAGTTTGACCGCAGTCACTCGAACAGTGACGCTCCCCAACGGCGAGGAGCTGCCTATTTTGAAAGGCATCGACCTCGACGTGCCACGCGGTGAGCACCTCAGCATTGTCGGCCAGTCCGGTTCGGGTAAGTCAACGCTGCTGAACATCATTGGCATGCTCGATTTGCCGGATTCCGGCACGTACACGTTCGACGGCACTGATATTTCCACCTTGTCGGACAGGAAACGCGCTGCACTCCGGGGCGATAATTTGGGATTCGTCTTCCAGCAATTCAACCTCTTCCCCTCCCGCACCACGCTGGAAAACGTCGAGGTTCCGCTGATGTACGACCGGGGCGAGAAGTTTTGGAATCGCACCGAGCTCGCCGCCGCGATGCTGGAGCGCGTCGGCCTGGGCGATCGCCTAGAGGCCACGCCTTCGCAGCTCTCCGGCGGTGAACAGCAGCGTGTGGCTATTGCCCGCGCGCTCGTGCGCCAACCGCAGCTCATTCTTGCCGATGAGCCCACCGGTGCGCTCGATGTCGACACCGGCAAGATCGTTATGAATCTGCTCGAAGAAGTCGCGGCGGAAAACAACGCTGCACTGATTCTGATCACACACGATTTAGAGGTCGCCGAGCGCGGCGATCGAGTGCTTGAGCTTCGCGACGGTCAGTTGCACGCCGACTCCGTCCTACTATCTGCTGCCAACGCTGTGCACGGCTCCGAGGAGGTTGCTGATGACGACGAATAAAGAAACAGAATCGAAGTCACGGCCTTCCTTCCTCTATGCAGCAACGCCTTATCTCGGCGCTCTGCTGGAAGCGTGGCATGAGCTGCGCATTAACCGTGGCCGCATCATGCTGTCGCTGGTCAGTGTGGCCGCCGCAGTGTGGGCGATGACTACGGTTATCGCACTTGGCAATATTCTCACCAGCTCTCAGGATGCGGTCACCGCACAGAGCACGGGTGTCGCCGGAACGGTCACGTTGACGGCCGGAGCGGGTAATTCCGATTCCGAGGAAGGCGGTAACTTCGGCGACGGTGGCTTCAGCGGTGACGGCAGCGCCGGCACAATGGCCGATAGCTTTGGAAGCTTCGGCGGCGAGGGCACCGGCGGAAACGGTCCGGACGATTTGAGCGTCATCAACCCAGACGGGTCTATCAACGACGCCTTTTCCGCTGCCACCCACCGCCTGGTGGAGACCACTCACGCCAACTTGTGGTCGCGAGTTCGAATGCAGCCAGCGACTCCCGAGCAAAATATGGATGACTGCGCCCCGGATGATTACGAGTGTTTTTCGCCAGGTACTCCCGAGCTGATCGCCGCTGACCCGGGATGGTTCGACATCTACGCCCGCACCATCGTGCAGGGACGCCGTTTAGAGGATGCCGATGGCCAGCGCTTGATGAACCCCGTCGTGATCAACGACCAGTTCTACGAAAGTCTGGGCAACCCAGCACTAGCCGACCATCCAACCTTCAGGTTGAAGGAAACGGGCAACACCACGTTCACCGTGGTGGGAGTGTATAAGTCCCTCGGATCGTGGGACGCCCCGAGCATCGTCACGCACTACGATTCCTTCCTCAACGCCGGCTACGAGGGACAGGTGGGTGAGCCGCAGCTTCTCGTCGCAACGCCTGAAGAATCCGCAAAGGAGAACCAGAAGGCGCTGCACAACATTTTCCAGGCGGAGCTCGGCCCCAGCTGGAAGGTGAATACCTCCCTGTCGGAGAAGGACACGCAGATTTCCCAGGAGATGAATAACACCATCACCACTGCGCTGGGCATTATCGGTGGCATTGTGATTGCGCTTGGCGCATTGGGGCTGCTCACGGTCTCGATTGTCACCATTGGCCACCGCGTCCGTGAGATTGGTATTCGTCGCGCAATGGGCGCGTCGGCAGGCAGGATTTTTATCTCTGTGTTCCTGGAGTCGATTGTCGCCACGACGGTGGCGGGTGTGGTTGGCGTGATTGCCTCGATCATCACGGTCAAGCAGTTGCCACTGGATAAGATGCTGGCGTTGCCGCTGGAGACCGGTGCCGTGGCCTACCCCGTCACGGCCGCTGTCATCGGCGTGCTGGTCGCGACATTCGTGGGCGCACTGGCGGGCATCATCCCCGCCACTATTGCCGTTCGCGTCAAGCCCATCGACGCCATCCGCTTCTAGCATTTCAGGCCCTAGTTCGCCTGGCTGCGTCGCCGCCTGCTTTTTGCAGGTGAGGCCACGTACAGCCAGGCGAATTATCTTTAGGTTTTAAGTTGCTAAGCTATGTCCATGACTCCCGCACGCCTCGTCTCTAATGACGAATACATCACGCAGCTGGCGCTGAAAGCCGGCCGCGGTGATCAGGCTGCGCTGACGGAGTTCGTGCGGCTGACCCAGAAGGACGTGTGGCGTCTGGTCGCACATCTGGGCGGCGTTGATGCTGCGGATGATTTAACGCAGGAGACGTACCTGCGCGTGATGGGGGCACTTCCCCGCTTTGCGGCGCGTTCTTCTGCCCGCACGTGGCTGTTGTCGCTGGCCCGGCGCGTGTGGGTGGATTCGGTCCGCCATGATTCGGCACGCCCGAAGAAGTCCGCGATGGAAGTAGAAAACGCTGCCGAGCAGTTCACAACCGGCGAGTCGTGGTCTGAGCTCGCTGATGCCCGCGTGCTACTGGAGCAGCTGCCGGAGGAACGCCGCGAGGCACTCATTCTGACGCAGGTGCTGGGTTACTCCTACGCGGAGGCCGCGGAAATCGCAGGTTGTCGTGTGGGCACTATTCGCTCACGCGTCGCCCGTGCGCGCCGCGATTTGGTTGCCGCACTTGGCGACGGCGACAGTGCCAGCGGCGACTCTGCAGCTGTTTAGACCCGCTCCGTCCAGGGGACGTAGCTAGCCGTTGTAGGTTGTCTCTCCCGCGAGGCTAACTAACGGTCCAGTTCGATTTTGTAGGTCGAGGCGATATCCGCATGGCCGAGGGCATCACGCATTTCACGCTCCGCGTTTTTCAGGGCAGCTACAACGGCGGGGAGGCTCGCCTGCGGTGGCATTGCCACAGTCACTTCCAAGGTGGGTATTCCATTATCCCGGTAGACCCGTGAATCCGCCTGGTTGATGTGGGCGTTGCGCTCTAGATCGGTGCACACCGCATCGGCAACATCGGCGACCGGCAGCGAAATCTCTCCTAACTTTTCCTGTGATTCCGATGCGGCGACCGTGCTGAACCGGTGCGATCGCAGATTAGCGACCACCAGGCTGCAGCCGACCACCGCTAGAATCGCTGTGATTACACCGAGGACGGGAACATACCAGCTCTGCTCAGGTAGTTTTCCCCAGGATTCCATCCGCCCGGTGTCATGAAGCCACTGTGCAGGAGCGACATCGAGGTAGCTAGCAATCGCCCATGTTGCTACCAGTAGTAACAGCGCTGAGAAGAGGAACAACACAATTCGGTCGAATACGCTTACTGATGTTTTCACTTGTCATCACCTTCGTATCCGCCGTGAGTTCCGGAAGCAAGTGCCGTGCCATTCTGGATTTCTTGGTAGTCAGACTTATGCATCCACACTGGCAGGTTGCCATCGTCATCGACGCGTACATACCGGCGTGGGGCAGGAAGAAACACCGCGATGAGCTGTCCCAGCCCATAGATTGCAGCGAGGATTCCGACGAGGAGCAACACCCATGACGCGGCTGAGCCCTGTGGGTTGCTGAACCAGTCGAATACCGGTTGTAACCATGAGGTGTCACCTGAGCTATTGGCGCTAATGATTGCTTCTCTACCTGCGACTATGGCCGCTGCAATCATCAACAGACCGGCGAAAACTCCCAGCCCGCGGACCTTTGGTGATTGACGCGGGTCACGTCCCTGGCGAGTTTCTACTGACTCGTCCGAGACCACCGCGGCCGATGACCTCTCAGTCGGCGTCATAGGGTGTCACCTCAATCTTTTTCAGTGGGCGCGGCTCTGGCGTGCTTACCACCACGGTACGTGGTTGTGGCACAGATACCGGGCGCAGCTGCTCCTGTCGCGGTGCGCGAACTTGTTTCAGCCGAGTTGGACGCGGCACTTTAACCGGCCGCAGTAGCGCTGGTCGTGGCGCCTTAACACTAATTGTGCGTGGCGACGGCACTCGTACCGGACGCAGCTTTGGTTGCCGCGGGACACTCACCTGCACCAAGGACGTCGGCTTTGGTGCTGCGACTTTTCGCAGTTGTATTGGCCGTGGAGTTGGTGTGCGACGCACCTGTACCGGCTTCGGTGCCGAGGTGCGAGTCACTGGCAGTGGCGGTGGCGCAACAACGCGACGGGCCGGTTGCGGCTTCGGTGCCTTAATAGCCACAGCTGGTTGCGGCTTCGGCTGCATGACAAAGCGCACCGGTTGTGGAGCAGGTGCTGGGACACTGCGTACCCGTTGCGGACGCGGCGGAGTAATGCTGCGTACCGGCTGCGGTGTCACCGGCTGAATGCTACGCACTGACTGCGGCTGCGGTACTGAAATACTGCGTACCGGCTGCGGCGTCGGTACAGCGATGGACTGCACTTCTGGGACCCACCGCACCTGCGGGGTAGTCACTACCTGCTGGTTCACCCGGACAGGTGTCACCTGCGGGTGATCTGAAAAGTGCGCCAAGTCCTCTCTGGTGACACGCACGTGCCCGGGTTCGACGCTGTCGATGTCAACATCGACGGTGACATTTTCAAGTCCGGCCATGTCAGCGAGCCAGGTGGCAACGCTGGACCGAATGCGCACTGCAATTTCCGCTGTCGGCGCCGGCCATGATGCAACGGCGCGAACTGCGACTCGAACTGCACTAACGACGTTTGTAGTGGCAGAACTAGGGGCAATCTCACTGTCGATAGAGACAATTGGATAGTCGCGCCCTAGCACACGGGATTGGTCGAGGGTGCCGGGAACCGCGCGCACGGCCATCTCTACGATGCGGCGGATTGCCTTTTCGCTTACGACGGTGGTGCCACGCGTTGCTGGAACGTGGATAGTCACCGTCGGCGGCCTCCTCGGTTGAACTTACGGTTGAGCTCGGGCGCATCGATTTTGCCATCGAGTACCGCACCGGCTGCACCGGCCAGACCTCCGAAGGCAATAACCGCAAGAAAACCCGTGAAACCACCAATCATTGCGGCGAAGCACAGGACAACGGCAATCGTCGCGAAGGTCTTTGTGTAATTATCGAACATGAAATTCCCCTTTATACGGGCCTAACTACCCATCCTGCCCTGCTCCGACGCGCAATAGTTGTCAACTACTGGACGCGTGGCTGTTCCTTGGGCTCGTTAGCAGCCGCGATGGCCTTGCGCTGCTCTTCGCGCTGCTTAGCGGCCTCTTCTTCGCGCTCCTGCGGGGTCTGGTAGTCGGTGTGGACATCGGAAACATCGACATTGACTTCAGTGACCTCAAGGCCGGTCATACGCTCAACCGAGCTAATGACGTTCTGACGGATAGCCTCAGCCAGTTCATGGATGGCAACGCCGTACTCGGCAATGATGGTGACGTCGACTGCAGCCTGGCGCTCGCCGACCTCAACAGCAATTCCCTGGGATACGTTGGCGCTGCCGCCGGAAACAAACTCACGGACGGAGCCAGCGAAGCGATCCATGCCGCCGCCAAGGTCATAGACACCGGAGACCTCGCGGGTAGCGATGCCTGCAATCTTGGAGACGACGCTGTCGTCGATAGAAGTGTGGCCGTGGCCGGTTCCCTTATTCGCGGAGTCCGAGCCAGCCTGAGTTGCCGGGGTGTTCTTAGCAGTGTTCTTTGCGTTGTCAGCCATGATGTGCCGTTCCTGTTCTCAGTGTTGTAGACGAAATGTCTGGACAATGCCGATGCTATAGCCGCCACAGGAAACCTGCAGTGCGACTAGGAGTACATGACTGCGTAAGAGCCCCTCCAGCAGGGATTTCGTCATGAAAGGCTCTTAGAAAACTGGATTACAGACTTGATGTGCTTTTCTTCCCCGGCATCACGGAGAGCTCTGTAATTTCTAGATTATCCCTGCTTGACGGCAGGATATGACCTCTCATTTCCCGTTCTGGCATCACGAACGAACCCCACGTGCCAGCCGTTTGCTAACAAATTCGACAACTTTGTATAACGAGTGGCAACTTACAGCGAGATTCCACGTTTCAGCGGTGTGTTAATGCCGACCACGATCGGAACTCGTGCGCACCGCGATTTGGTTGCCGCGCTTGACGACGGCGACAGCGCCAACGGCGACTCTGCAGCTGTGTAAACCCGCTCCCCCGATGGGCGTTGATCTTTCTTCTACCCCGTTTTTGGAACACTATCGCGCATGATTGCTCAGTTGAGCGTAGGTTCTGCCTTAACTGATAGTTTTATACATTTCCTTATATTCGCGATACGAAATGGGTATATGAACTGCCCAGTACGCATACGTTCCATCTTTTCCGACGAGATTAGCTTTGTTTTGGGCCACCACCGACCAACTCGCTGAGGAGCAGATTTCCCCATGAATAGACCTTCATGGATTTTCACTGTCACTGCCGTTATCACCGCTACAACCGGACTACCGGCCTACGCGGCCACCATCAACCAAGGCGATCCAGTTGTCATCGTTCACGCTAATGGACCGCAAGCTAGTGTCTGTACGGCTGGCTATGTCGACAAGACCAATTCGCAAATCTACACAGCAGGTCATTGTGGACAAGAGGGAGACACAGTGACGGATGGGACCTTTCAGAAAATTGGAGTATTCCAACCATCTCCCACCTATGACCATTCGCTGGACACAGGAAACGATATTGGAGTTGTCTCACTTGACGACCCCGCTACTGCAGGTGAGAATTCGTATTCAGGCGATTCGACTCTATCCCCAACAGATGTTCAAACAGGCGAGACAGTCTGCATATACGGAAACACTACGGGGAGAGTTTCCTGCGGTTTAGCCGCTGATCGCGAGGCATACCAAATCGAGGACAACGCTCTACAGGTTCAGAACGTACACGCTCAACGAGGCGATTCCGGTGGCCCTGTATGGGTTCCGGAAAAAGGCGCTGTCGGCGTTGTTTCAACTACCTGGAACATCATCGATGGGAACGGGCAGCAGCTTGGTTCCTATATCACCGCTAACTCACCCTGGTAAGAGCGCTGTGTTTACGTAGGGCTTCCTGATGGGTGGGACGCGAGTCTTGTTCTTTGTGCTGCCCAATGGGTTCTGTGCAGTCGACTGCACAGAACCCATTTTTGTTATTAGGACTGCTGGCGGCGAGTCCAGAACCAACCGCAAGCTGCGATTACCGCACCAAACAGTGTCCAGAGAAGGACTCCGTTTCCACCGGTCTTTGGCAGCTTGCCGGTCTTGGTGTCGGTCACCTGCATGATCATGAGTTCGCCGGAGCCTTCGGCCTTGATAAGCGGGCTGCTGCCACCTACCACTGAGACGGTGTACTCCTTGGTCTCCTGGTCAATTGAGATTTCAAAAGCTACTGGCTCCGGCAGCAGGCTAAGTCCTGCCGGTGCCATCGTTTCTACAAGGTAGAAAGTGCCAGTTTCAGTGATTTCAATTGACTTCTGATCAGGCGTGATGGTGTAGACCGGTCCTCCACTGTAATCCGGCTGCCCACCAGCCGAGGGGTAGATATCGAAGGTTGCACCACCAAGTCCCGGTAGAATCTTGACTCCCTCACCATCGACGTACTCCGCCTTTTCCAAGGTCAGCTTGCCCGGCTTGGTGTCCGGCGCTTCGTAGTTATCGACGACACAGGAGACGGAAGACAGGACCTTATTGGATTCCGACATCTTTACGCGGAAACCGAACTCGCCCACATTTTCCACCTTGAGAGGTGAGGTTTTCCCGTCGCGGGTTTGAGTACATACGGCGTTGAAGTCACCGGTGGAATCCAAGGTGTCACCGCGGCGGAACAAAGTGAAGCCCTGCTTCTGTGTTTCAGTCAGAACCAGCGACTGCTCACGCTCGCTTTCAATGTTCCACGATGCAGTACCCTTATCGGATTCGGATCCGGAGGTCACCTTCATCGACTGGTGAACCAACGGGCCATTACCAGAACCGATGACATTGTTATTTGCGGACAGTGTGAACTCCCAACCAGGGGCACCGTCTTCGAGAACCTTGCCGTTTTCATCGACAATCCTCTTCTTGACCTTCACTACACCGTTGCATCGTGTGGTTACGTCTTGGGCGATTGTTTTCATCTGTTCGGCAAGATTACTGTAGTTAGACACCCGCACCGTGTCATCAGCGCCCGAGATATCCTCGCCCATGGTCTTGACACCACGTGTACCGTAGGTCCACCTCGACATGTTCGAAGTGACTGTCGCTTGTTTCCCATCAGGCAACCGTTCAAACACCTGCAGTGCCTGATTCGGCGCCAGCTTCGCGGCTCTCTCTAGGTTCGCCATAATGAGCTCGCCGCTATTGTTATTCTTGTCGTTGTAGTTTGCTTCTCGCGCTCGTTGAATCCCGGAGTTGATTCTGTAGTAGACACCAGGTTGTTTCGGCACCTCGGCCTGCAGACCAATGCGTTTGATGTCCTTGAGGACATAGTCTTGCTCAACAACCCAATCTTTACCCGTATTTCCGCCAAGCGTCAGATCAACCATGATTGGAACAACACGGGTACCGGCAGCTTTGAGTTCGTTGGCTGCCTTAATCGCGTCGTTGAGAGCACTAGCCTGAACGAATTCACCGCCGATGCCCTTGCCCTTGATTGTCGAGGAGGTCGTGGGCATACCATCCGTGATGAAGTACACCACGTCGTAGTCGTGATCCTTGACCTGCTTCAGGCCCGCTTCCCAGTTCGTAGCACTGTTATCTGCGTTATAGCTCCAGTTCTTAACTACGTCCTTTGCTCGCTGGACGCCCTGCTCCGACAGCATTGAAATATATGGTGGGGTCTGACCGTGTGTCGTTCCAGCCTGATTAGCCGGACCGCCACTTGCGAAGTTATAGATGCCGAGCTCGGCTGGGGTGCCCTGCAGGGAATCGATAAATGCATTCGCGGCCTTTTTAGATGCTTCGAAACCATCAGTATCTGCGTAACGGAGCGATGTCGAAAGGTCTGCTACTACAGCAATGCGCAGGCCACAACGCTGTGGCATCGGCGGGTTAGGAACTCGCCCGTGAACCCAATCAGCTCCATCTGGTGGCGAGATAATCTCCGGTGGTTTTGGCTCGCCCTTTTTCTCTCCGTAGACATCCAGAGTGACCTTCAAATTCTTGTTCTGCGAAAGATTATTAGTGAAGGTGAAAACCGCGTCCTTCGGCACAACGGCAGAGTCAACCGGCTTGCCGTCCTTGACCGGAACAACGTCCATAGTGATGAAGCCGTTGCCAATGTTGACGTTGCGCTTCTGCAGGGTCACGCCTGGCTCAATCTGGTCCAGAGTGAGGTTGTACTTCTGCGGATCCAAGAAGGTCGCGTCAGTCTCGATACGCACGGTTGCGTACTTCATGTGAGATTCCTCAGTCACCTTAGCCGTAAAGGCATTGGGGTTCTTCGGATCTACTGGGTCAGCTTTAACTGCAAACTCGTGGCCGATGGCATCAAAGTGACGCCCTTCGCCAGCTGGTGGCTTGGGGTCTTCGGGGGAATCTGAGCAGTCTTTTACCTCGCCACTTAGATTAAATGTCCACTCGGTACGCGCGTTCGGAGCAAGCTTAAACCCCGGCTGTGCCACTGCAGTGACCTTGACTGTACCCGGCTTGTTCTGCTCGTAGACGTGCCGGCCAGCCGGCTTCTTCTCTGCGTTGAGGTAGTAATCAACACCCTTGGTGTCCGGGATATTGATGTACGCCTTCTCCACGCACTCCGGTGCAGTCGCGGGGCCGACAAGGGTTGGATCCGCAGGAGTTACCGTCCCTGGTTCTGGCTCCGGATTCTCCGGCTCCGTAGGCTCGGTGGGCTCAGTCGGATCTGTTGGCTCCGTTGGGTCAGTAGGATCTGTTGGTTCCGTCGGGTCAGTTGACGGATCTGTTGGCTCACTTGGGTCGGTGGGCTCAGTGGAACCAGCGATAGTGCCACGAAGGGTCAGGGTCACCTCACCCGTCGCTCCTTGATGGTTGTTAAAAAGCGGGTTCAACTTAATCTTGTCGCCCGCCTTTACCGTTTGATTAAGCCCACTATGCACAATGCCAAATGGAGCCCGCTTCTGACCGGTAGACGCTAACTGCGATGGAATAGACTTGCCATTAATGGTCAACTCATAGTCCCGCACCCATTCGTTACCATCTATCCGGAATTCGAGGGTGTCAATTGTTGAGTCACTATCAATGGTGAACTCGAATTCAGGATTTCCTGGATACGGTCGTGTCTTAATCTTCTTAAACTCATAATTCGGCGGAGACGTCGGAATCACCTCCGTCTGCGCCTGTGCCTGTGGCGCATTGGGCGCAAACACCTGACCGCTGACAACGAGAGCTACCGCTAGCAAAGCGGCCAAGAACATGCGAAGCGCAGTTCGCATTGAATCCGGCAAGCGGAATGTTGTCGAAAACATTAGTTCTTCCCACTTTCTGAGTTCTTCTTGCTAGCAGCGATAATGACGAATCCTCCGCCGATTAGTGCTGCAGCGACGGCTACCAGCCCTGCTACCTGCACACCGGTGAGTGCCAGGGAGCCAGATCCTCCGCTACTTCCCGAGCTTGAGGATGAACCCGACGAGCCCGAAGGCGTCGAGGTACCAGGCTCACCAGGTGGCATGGAAGTAGTCGACGTTGTCGTCGAGGTTCCCGGTTCACCCGGAGTTGTCGGAGTTGTCGGCGTCGTCGGAGGCGTCTTCGGCGGGGTCGATGTTCCCGGCGTAGTCGGCGGTGTTCCCGGTGGCGTTGTCGGAGGGGTCTTCGGCGGAGTCGTTGGAGGTGTCGACGGTGGTGGCGTCTCCCCCGGCTTATGCGACTTCGCCACAATGACGCCCTCTACCGGCGTGGAGTCATAGCCCGCACCGTAGAACGGCACCGATACCAAGAAGGAGTTGATCTCCCGGTAACTGTCATTCGGAGCCGTCGAGGTCACAAGATAGATGCCCTCCGGCAAATCACTGAATTTAACAGAGCCGTTTTCGTCAGTGACCTGGCTGAAGTGGAGGTCTTTCGGCCACTCGGCAAGCTCAGCTGCGGTGGCGTTTTCCACCTTCTCGCGGTCCTGCTGGCTCGCCGGCGAGATTCCCTTGAGACGTTCCAGATGAATGGTCACGCCAGAAATAGAGCCCGATGCCGACGAATTATCATCGTCCGGGTTTCCTGGGCTCAAGGTAATTCGCACAATGTCAGTGCCGCTCGTTGCTGAAACGCCCGGAGCGTCCACGCGTCCAACAATCCTGGCCGCGTTGGCGTCATTCGCGCCGATTGCACCCATCACTGCAACCAGAGCGCAGGCAGCTAAGAACGCAGCTATCCGGTTCCAGGTGGATGTCAAATATTTATTCATTGTCGTTTTCCCACCACGAAGTGTTGTTATTATCCTCGGACGCTGATTCGCTGCCGTCAGCGAGTTCATCGCTGTCTGCGTCGCCATCAGCAGTCTCGACGTCCGCGTTCTCGGCGTCGTCGTCAAGCTCTTCGTCGGCGTCGAGGCGTTGGCGCCAGAGCCACCACGCAAAGCCTGTGCCAAGCACAAACACCGCTACGAGCAGGGCGTACATCCACCACTGCCATCCAGCTCCGTGCGTTTGGTCGAAGACATTGCTTTCCGACGGATCCATCGGCACTTGGTGCCCACGCACTAGCAGACGATGCGTGTTGATTCCGTAAGGGGTGCAAGTGATGAGGGTGATGTAGTCCTGGCCGTCAACGGGACGAAGATCATCGGTCTCATGCGGAAGTACAACCTTGATTTGATCAATTTCGTACTTCAGCTTGTGGCCTGCGACCTGGATATAGAAGGCGTCTCCCTCTTTTGCTTTCCGCAGGTTATCGAAGAGCGTTACGTTAGTAAGTCCGGTGTGACCGGTAATGATGGAGTGGGTTCCAACACCGCCGACTGGAAGATCGGATCCGTATAGGTGTCCGAGCCCCTTGGCGAGCACCTCATCACTGGTGCCGTGGTAAATCGGCAGGTCGGCCTGAATCTCTGGGAAAATCAGACGCGCCATCACGTCGGTAGCGTTTAGCTGATCGAGATAAGCGGCGTACTCGGGGTTGTGGTCATTAACTTCGTTAAGCCACGGGTCCAGAATCGGGCCGGTGGTTTGGCGCTCGTTGTAAGCGTGAGCGCGTTCCCACTGTTCATCTTTAACTTCTTGGGGTACGGACTTTTCCAGCTTGGCAAACTCTTTGGCCGCCTTAGAGGTGCCGTAGTTGTTCAATGCCGTGGAGACAACCGGGTACAGCATCACAAGCAAGCCCACAATCACCAAAATTGCGGGGAGAACCATGCTGTTCTTTTTCGCCTGCTCAGGCTGTTCAGGCCGCTCAGCTGATGCGTCCCGCGTCAGAGTAGACGCAGAGTGTTTACCCACGGAGGAACTCCCAAGAAGTCAATCAAAAAGGGATGTGGCCTTTCTCTTTCTCACCGGCGTAGAGATGCCTGCTGTTGAAAAAGAGCACATCGAAAGGCCGCAACAGTAATTTCAGTGATGCGCAAACTACAGGAATGGCGTGCGCTGTTGAACGCACGCTATTCCCTCAACACTGGAGCTAAAGCGCTCCAGTGGCCGAGCCTTTACTCGGATTTAGTTCTTGGAACCGCGGCGGGCGAACCATGCACCAGCTGCGACGATAGCTGCACCGATAGCAGCCAGGATGCCAACACCGGCACCACCGGTCATCGGCAGGTTCGGGGTGGTGTCGTCGGAGTTAACGACCTCGCCTGGGTTAGCGCCGACCTGGACGGAAGCCAGCTGGTAGACGCGCTCCGGGTCAGTCGAGGTAGCAACCAGCTTGAACTCGAGTGCCTCCGGCAGCAGCTCCTTGCCCTTCGGAGCCTTGGTCTCAATCAGGCAGTAGTGGGACTGTTCGCCCTCGACAACCTCGGCGTTGTCTTCGAAGTCGTTGACGTGAAGACCAGTGATCTTGACGATACCGTCCTGGCCAGAGACGAAGGTGGTCTTAACCTGGCCGTCCTGCTGACCGTTCACCGGAGTCCAGGAGTCCTTCTTGGTGGTGTCAATCTCGGAGCACTTCTGGCCAGCAGCCTGGCGGACAATCTGGAACTCGGCACCATCCAGGCCGTTGCGGTCGCCATCGACCTTCGTGAACTGCAGGCCACCCCAGTAGGTCTTGACCTTCGGAGTCTTCTTCGGAGTGCTGTTCTCGGAACCGTCCGGGTTGTTCTGGAAGACCAAACCGGTGTTCGGCGCGATGTCGGTAGCTTCCTTGAACTGCGGCTTCAGCTTGGTGGTGATGGTAACGACCACCTTGTCACCGGCACTAAGCGACTTAGCAGTTTCCTTATTCAGGTCAACATCGACCTTGTTGCCCTCGAAGAACTTGCCGTCCTTGTCGTTGCCTTCGGACAGAACCTGCTCCGTACCATCGCCCTTGACAATCTTGACGTCAACCTTGGTGATTTCCAGCTTCGGGTCAATCTCGTCAGTGATCTGGAACTGGGTACGCTCCGTGTTCGGCTTCAGCTGGCGAGCGGTACCCGTGACGGTGTAGACCAGGTTTTCGTCGCCAGCGTTCTGGTCCTTGTCCTTGACGGTCTTGGTCGGCTCTTCGTCCTTGTAGTTCTTCGGGAATGCGTGAACGTCGTAGTTCCAGGTGGTGCCCTG
The DNA here is from genome assembly GCF_001076435.1 of Corynebacterium sp. 401_CJEI. Lineage (NCBI taxonomy): Bacteria > Bacillati > Actinomycetota > Actinomycetes > Mycobacteriales > Corynebacteriaceae > Corynebacterium > Corynebacterium sp. 401_CJEI. The sequence continues at coordinate 3,331 of NZ_JVIP01000004.1, read as the reverse complement.
AGTCTCGTCGCCTACCTTGCCATTGCTAGTCATCGGAACGAAAGCGATGAACGGAACAGCCGGGTCATAGCCTTCCTTCGGGCCGGTCTCAACAACCAGGTAAGCACCGAGATTGAGATTCTCGGAAACAACCCACTTGCCGTCCTTATCGGTCGTGCCGGTTGCGACCTGCGTCAGGGTACCGTTGTCAATCAGAGCCTGAGTCGCCTGGGTACCAGTAGCGAACTCGCCAGCCTTCAGCTTCGAAGCAGCCAGCAGGCCCTCGTTAGTGGTGACATCGATAGGGGTATTGCCATCTGCAGTCTTGTTGATCTTGTAGACGGTGAAGCCGACGCCTTCAAGCTTCTGGCCACCGTTTTTCTGAACATCCTCGACGTCAGCTGCGGTACCAGACGGCTGGCCTTCGCTGGTCGGGTTACCGAACTTGTGAATGGTGAGTGAGCCCTTGGCGTCCTTATTTACCAGCGGGGAGTCGCCGGCAGCCTGGTTGATGGCAGTGTCCTGAGCAATTGCAGCCGGGGCGGAGACGCCCATCGACAGACCGACGATGGCAGCGAAGGTTACCGAGCGGGCGGTACGAGAGAACTTATTCACGAAAACAGGTCCTTTACAGAAGTCCAAAATGAAGCGACACGCTTCAATACGTCGCGCGATTCACTCCAGACGGCGACACCAACGTTCCCCGACTTGCCAAAACTGAGATTTTCCTTAAGGGAAAGACCAGTCTGTCTAACCTTTTAAGCCTAAGCGTTATGAACTTTAATGTTTATATGTTCAAACATTGCAGCTCTAGCCCATTGCTCGCCCGGTTAACAGCGCTCAGTGAACCGCTTATAAATAACTTAACCTGTTCAGCACTTCGTTGACACCCGACACAGAAACGCCACCAAGCCGAGCACCCGAAAAACCTATGCAAACGTAAGAATCGCAAGAGATTAATATCTTTTTATCGAGGTCACAGCGGTTTTTTCCAATCGAGGCCAAAACCCTCTCAATTTCCACACAATCAAACCCACCCCAAAAATGGGGGTAAACAATTGCCCTATAGCGATGGCCCCTATGTGCAACCACTATCACCGCAGCGCACGCCGGGAAAATGAGGACTTATCAACCTTCTCGTGCTTGCTGTCACATCATCGTCGGCAAGCGAAAGCAAAAACCTTTGGGACAAGGACGCCCCGCGGCGCACCACCCTGTGCTAGGACCCGTAAAAGCACAGAGGCAGTAAGCGACACGGGGCGCCCTGCCGCGTCAGTAGGGACGTTTAGAGAACCGCCCAGTAGTGAACATCGTTGTAGCCGTTGAGCTTGAGGACGTCACCAATCTGATCGACCTTCTTCTTGCCCTCAGGGGTCATGCCATCCGGCATGATCTGCACGTCAGCGCTGTGATCGCCGGTGAAGGTGATGTTGACGTAGTCCTTGCCATCGCGATGCTCAAGCTCGAAGACGTAGCGATTGACGGCCAGCTTGCCCGAGTGGAGGAATCCGCCCTTGCCCGGAGCGACAACTGCAGTGTCAGCGGAGGTTGCAGGTGCAGCTACCGCCTGTGCGGCAGTAGCAACCGGAGCGGCAAGCACGAGTGCGCCCACACCCCAGACACCGATTTTCTTCAACATGCTCATAGGTACCTTCCTTATCTTCAGTGTTTCTGCAGGGTTTCTGCAGATTTGATTTGTGTTTTTCTGCGACTGCCGGCGCCGCCGTTGTTCGACGGCGTTCAACAGCCGTAGCCAATGAAATTGGTCAATGAATCGAGGCTGTGCCCTAGCGCCCTAGTGCGCTAGGGCACTGGATTAGCGCACTGGAGTGGCCTCGACGATGATGTTGTCGGCGTAACCTAAAGTGCCGCCGACGAACTCGCCTCCGCAGGTAATGAGGACCAAGCGGTTCTCACCAACTGCATCGTTGACGACCTCAGGCATCTGAGCGCCCTTGACCACCTGGATCGGATCCTTGCTGACAGTGAAGTCTCGACTTTCGCCATCCACCTTCACCGTGACAGTGTCACCAGCCTTCAGGTCAGCGAAACGTGCAGCATAACCATCGCCCTGATCCACCTCATTGACGTGGCCGGTAATGACGGACGATCCAGCAGCACCTTTCTCACCGGGAATCGCGGAGGCGGAATACCAGCCCAGGCGAGAAACATCGGTCGGTGGAATCAGAGATCCCTGATCAGTCAGCTGAACGAAATCAATCGGAGCCGACTTACCATCAATGAGCATCTCCATCTCGTGCACAGCGCCCCGAGAACCCTGTGCTGGAGTAGGAAGATTCTCCTGCGCACCTTCGAGTGCCGAATCATTGCGGTTCAGTTGGGCAATCACCAACAGAGCGATAACGCCGATTAATGCGATAGCGGCGATATACACCCGTGGCTGCTTCCACCAAGGCACGTCCTGCAGGTCTTCGACTTGGCCGTCGGCCTGGTCTTCGTCCCGGTCAAACGGATCAACGTAGTCGAGTGCGCCGGTTCCGGTTTCCGGTTCGAATCCTGATGTGTTTCCAGGTTCTTTACCGGTCTCGTCCGAGCCAAACTGATCAGTCATGGAATCTCCTTAGTTCGTGGCTACCGTCGGCAGAGCGTGAGTAGCCAAACCGGTCGGGCCAGACGGAACCGAACTAATTGCACGTCGTTCCGAGTTTGGAGCCAGCGGCTTTCCGTGGTTCTTCTGCTTATCCTGGCCAGTGCCACCGATGATGGTGACGTTGGTGTTGTTCTGCTCCGAGTGCTGATTAATCACAGTGGTCGGGGTGGCAGAGTCGCTGGTAGGTGCAGAGGAATCGTCGTTAGGCGTGTTCTGCTCGCCCTCATCCTTCGGCTGCTCAGATGGCGTGTTCTCCGGGGTCTTGCCGTTCGTGACAGTCTGCTCCGCAGAGTTGATGTCCTTGTGGACAGCAACTTCCTTGCCATTGGCATCGGTCAGAGTCTCGAAGGCAACCTGAGAAGCGCAGTCGCCGTCGGTGATGATGATCGGAACATCAACCGTGCCGGCGGATGCCGTCGGCACAAAGTGCAGGCGGCTCCTAGCGCCAGTGGACTTGCCCGTCTCCTTGCACATCAGCTCACCGGTCAACGTGTACTTCGTGCCCGGCTTCAGGCCAGTGAAGTGCACGGTGTCGATGACGACAGCACCCTTCTCGACCAGACCCTTGCCGGCAATACCGGCAGTAGTCGTGATAGCTGGGTTGTCCTCAGATTGAGCTGGGGTGCTCGGGTGGTTCGGCTTGCTCGGCTTCTCCGGCTGGGCAGGCTTGATCGGCTTGCTCGGCTTTTCCGGCTGGGCAGGCTTGGTCGGCTTGCTCGGCTTCTCTGGCTGAGCAGGCTT